>JAJXAL010000101.1:0-14132 GCA_021628325.1 Segatella copri
CATCGCCCTGGGTATAATGGCAATCAGTAAGGCGCCCTGTAAGGGCAAAAGCTTTGTACATTGTCCAGTATTTTAAAGCTTTTGCCCTTACAGGGCGACAAGTTTGTGTCCGTAATTACCCAGGGCGATGCCCTGGGCTAGGAGCTTCTGCCCTTTCAGGGCGTGTGGAGCTTACATGCGAAGTTCTTTTTTTAAAAAAAGAATCGCCAGGAAGCAATTCCATTGCTTCGCTGACGATTCAGAGAGGGAGATTTATCTATGTAATATCGTATCTTATTCTGCCTGAATACCGAAGTACTCGTTGAGTTCGGCGATGGCTGCGCCATCAGCATTCGGAAGATCCTTCACCAGCTTGCCTTTCTCCAGCAGGAGGATGCGGGTGGAGATGTCGGCAACGAAGTTGAGGTTATGGCTGGAGATGATGACCGTGGTGCCCTGCTCCTTGCAGATGCGCTGAATCATGTGGGCGATAGTCATCTGAGAAGATGGGTCGAGATAGTTGAACGGCTCATCTAGGAGAAGAACCTTCGGATTAATAATCATCGCTCCGATGATACCAATCTTCTGGCGGTTGCCCTGAGAAAAATCGCGGAGATACTTCTTGGTTCCCATGATTTCATCGTGCATAAAGCCCTCAAACTGAGCCAATCGTTCCTGCAGGGTTTCATCGTCAATGTGATAAACATCAGCGATGAAATCGAAGTATTCCTCAGGGGTGAGGAAGTCGATGAGGAATCTGCCGTCGATGTAACTGCCGGTATATTCCTTCCAGGTCTCACTCTCGTTCACCTTCTGTCCATTGCTTTCCACGAAACCGTCATCAGCCTGAATCAGGTCGAGAATCAGACGGAGCAAGGTGGTCTTGCCCGCACCATTATTACCTACGAGCCCAATCAGCTCGCCCTTTGCAACACCCAGATTATCAATATCGAGTACGGTATTGCCATTATATATCTTCTTGAGATTCTGAATCTTAATCATATTACTTTGAACTTTGAATTTTGAACATTGAACTTTATGATTACCTTGAACTTTGAGCTTTGAGCATTGAACTTTATGATTAGTAAAGCTATTGAATTGGCTTTCCCTTCGGCCGCCGAACGTTGTTTCTTCACTCTTCGTTCTTCACTCTTCACTTAATTCTCCTAGCTTTCCATGAACTTCTCCATGCGCTTATACTTGTTCTTCTCGAAGATGGCAGCAATCTTGGCGATGAACCATTTGTGGATGGCGATGCTGAAGACTGCCAGCGCTACGCAGGTGATAAACCATACCGTCTCACCGAAGAAATAATAGACAGCACAGACACCAGCCAGCGGGAAAAGAAAGGCGATGGCATAAAGATTAATCTTCAGATTAGCTCCCTGCATGCTGAACATGGAAGTCTGGAATATCTCCAGACGGGAAGAGAAGAGTGCAGTAGGCAGATTGAAGAGATTGATGAATACTGCCAGACAGAAACCACTGATGAGCACCTGGATTCCGATTCCTGCCTGCAGGAAAAGGAACGGAAGGGTGAGCAACAAAGCGACAGCACTCACCACCATATAATAATAGAAGCAATTCTGAAGCATCTGCTTCACCTTTACCGGCTTTGTCATCAAACCATGGAAGAAGTTTGCCTCAATGCCAAAGGTCCACTGCGACAACACCACCGATGGCAGCAGGATGGCACCCGCCACATAGAGGGTAGTCATAGCCACCTTGTCCCCCATTTCCTGTCCCGCTTCTGCCGGGAGCAAGGCAAAGAGATAGGCATCGAAAAGGAAGATGGCGGTAATCATAATCACCATCGTACGGACACGCTTTGCTCTCAATGTGCCGATATATTGCAGACTGAAGAGGTTGATATGGCGGAAACCACGGAACCTGGAAACCTTCTGCTTCTGCTCGTTATAAATCTTTTCGTGATAGAGATAGATGGTAAGTCCGGCGAATACCGCTCCGGCAAGGAAGAAGATACCTATCCATCCCATCCATACCGGGAAGAAGGAAGCCACAAACATATACCCTATCAGCACGGCAAACATTCCCATCCATCCCAATATCAAAGGCCATTTCAGAATCCACTCCGTAGCCTTACGGTAGCAGGTGATATAGATGCCGTCAATATAAGAAAATGCCAGGAACAGAAAGAAGCTGGCAATAACCTGACCTACAGGCAGGAAATAGATAAATACCGGAAGCATAAGCACCGGAAGCACATAGTTCCAGAAGCTCACGAGATTGGTGGTGAGCAGGAACTTGTTCCAGATTTTCTCCGGCACAGGGCGCGACTTCACATAATCATCCATTGCCGTAATATCCCGCTTCATCACCATCTTCATGATGATGTCTGGAATCAGCATACCGACAACGATACCGGCTCCCAACAGGGCAGGCATGTCTTCGCCCCCAAGTTCTCCCCCATTCTCGGTGAAGCTGAGAAAGAAGCTCACGCCCATCACCACATACAGGAAGATGATGTAGCACGCCACGAAGGCATCTCGCTTGTGGAAGTTACGGCGCTGCTGCAACCACCAAAGCCTTAAAAGTAATCTCAACATAAATTATTCTTTTTATGGTTTACGGGCACAAAGGTAAACAAAAATATCCGAAATCTCCTACAAAATGATAGAAATAACTTAAAAATAACATTAGATGAAAAGTAAGAGAAAACGGAAAGAGAAGAAAAGAAAGAATAGGAACATACGCAAAAACGGCATCCCCTCACGAAGATGCCGTTTCTTCCAAACTAACATTAACTTATATATCAACTATTCATCAAAACTATTATAAACCTAAAAGTCAACTCTAACGTATGTCATCTAATACTTATAATACTCTTATTCAGGCTGAACCGGCAAGATGTTATCATCCTCATCATAGAAGAGAGGAGCCACCTTTACGCTGCGAAGCCAGGTTGTATCATTTGATGGCACACAGTCGTGATGGAACAGATACCACTGTCCCTTGTACTCACAGATACTGTGATGGGTTGTCCAACCTACTACCGGTTCCAGGATGACGCCCTTGTAAGTGAACGGACCATAAGGATTATCACCTACAGCATAGCAGAGATAATGAGTATCACCGGTAGAGTAACTGAAGTAATACTTGCCCTTATACTTATGCATCCAGCTAGCCTCGAAGAAGCGATGTGGATCATCAGCTGGCAATACCTTACCCTCTTCGTCAACGATGACAACAGGCTTTGGCATTTCTGCAAACTGCTGCACATCATCAGTCATCATGGCTACACGAGATGGCAATGGATTCTCCTTGCCCTCTGGAAGATGCTCATCCTTCAGTGCCTTATTGTCCTTGTACCACTGAAGCTGACCGCCCCAGATACCACCGAAGTAGCAGTAAATCTTGCCATCATCATCCTTGAACACGCAAGGGTCGATGCTGTATGACTTGCGGATAGGGTCGGCATTCGGAACGAAAGGACCTTCAGGCTTATCAGCCACAGCCACACCGAGATGGAACACGCCATTATAATCCTTGGCAGAGAAGATGAGATAGTACTTGCCATCCTTCTCTACTACATCGTTGTCCCACATCTGCTTCTCAGCCCATGGCACATCCTTCACATCGAGAATCACACCATGATCGGTTACCTCACCTTCCATCACATCGTCCATAGAGAGAACATGATAGTCTTTCATCTGGAAGTGACCGCCATCATCGTCGAAGCTTTCGCCGCTATCCCAGTCATGAGATGGGTAAACATACAGGCGACCGTTAAACACATTGGCAGATGGGTCTGCCATATAATCCTTTGGGAACAAATATCTTGCTTTCATTGTTGTTTATTATTTTAAGAGATGTACAATATTATCTAAAGAGATTTTACTTAAAGAGATTGACGATTTCCTTCACCACTGGCTTCACCTCGTTGTTGCGGTCGATGAGCAGTGGATAGTTGGTTCTGCCAGGGATAGGCCAGCCATTCAACCAAGAGTGACCATCGTTGACACCCCAGAAGGTAACACGACTGATGACATCCTTGTGACGCTCTACAATCTTAAAGAGATCAAGATAACGCTGGTTGAAGAGTTTCTGCGCCTTCTTGTCAAGTCCCTTCACGTATGGATTGTACTTTTTCTGAAGTTCAAACTTCTGGCTGATTTCCGCTCCGCCGAATCCTTCCGGATTAGGAAGCATGTTCATATCCAGCTCCGTCAGCATCACCTTCACGCCTTCACCAGCAAAAGCCTCGATGCTCTTCTCATACTCAGCATAGTCAGGATAATCAAAACCATTGTGGCTCTGCATACCTACTGCATCGATACGGAGACCCTTCGCCTTCAAATCGCGAACCAGCTTGCAGATAGCCTCTCGCTTAGCTGGCTTCGAAGTAGAATAATCATTGTAGTAGAGTTCTACGTTTGGATCAGCCTCATGCGCAAAGCGGAAAGCCAGTTCGATGAACTCCGGACCGATAATCTTATAATATAAAGACTTGCGGTAAGAGCCATCATCCTCGAAAGCCTCGTTCACAACGTCCCAACCCTTTACTCTACCTTTATAATGAGTAACCACATTCATAATATGGTTATACATTCTGCCAATGAGCACTTCACGGCTTACCAGATTACCCTTATCATCGGTAAACATCCACTTAGGTGGCTGAGAATGCCAAACCAGACAATGACCTATCAAGGTCTTGCCGTTCTTCTCTGCCCAGTCAGCGAGTTTATCGCCATCAGTGAAATCAAAGCGATTGATCTCCGGATGATTTTCCTCGCCCTTCATACAGTTCTCGGCAACCACCTGGTTAAACTGTTTCTTCACTACTTCCTCACCTGCCGGGTCTTGTCCATTAGGCAAATCTGTATTAATGGCAGCACCTACCAGGAAGTACTTACCCATAGTTTCCTGGAATGTTGGGATTTGAGCTGCTGAGTTCGCTTTTTGAGCGAAAGCTGTTGAAGCAAGCATCAGCCCCAGTGCCAGAGTTGTGATCTTTTTCATATCTTATATCTATTTTTCTCGTTAATAATTATAGTCTCTAGTTTTCTTCCTTGTGTCGGGCCTCAATCTTCTTGTTGATGTCGTCGATGACCTCATCGGTCAACTCATATTTAGAGATGATGAACATCGCCAAGCCCAACAAGATGGCAGGAATCACACATACCAGCCAACGGATACCCTCCTGTGCCAGAGGAGTCTGCTGCTCCAAATCGTTCATGAAGTAAGCACCGGCAGCATTACCTACCGACATCATGGCGAAGGCTGTAATGAAGAAGAGTGCCACGATACGGAGAGGACGGTTGTGGAAGAATTCTGTCCACAGGTCGCTCACCTTAACATTCTTGGTTTCCTTCTCATCCATTACCACACGTTCCTTGGTTTGGGTAAAGCAGAATACCAGAAGGGCGAAACCTACCAGGGCAAAAATCAGCATGGCAACAAACCAAGCATTACTGTCGGTAGGAAGAGAGTTGCCCTCCTGAGCAGCTGCTGCCTGATAACCGGTCCATGCAAGAACTGCACCAGGAATAACGCCACCCAGAGCCATACCTGCCTTATAGAAGATACCGGTCAGGGCATTGACGATGCCGGCAATACGCTTGCCGCTGGTATATTCTGCAAACGAGATAACCTCCGGAATCAGAGCCCACATATATCCTGTAGCTACGATTACGCCTGTTGATTTGATGAACTGAGCAATATAAACCAGCGTGATATGATCCTTTACAGGTCCCATCTTGCTGATGATATAAAGCATCGCCATACCCACGATAGCCACAGTAAGGAAGATATAGAACATATTCTTCTTGCCCACCTTTTTCTTGATGGCAGGAACGAGTGGCATAAAGATGAAAGATGGCAAAGAGCCCAAACCCATGAAGAGCGCCATCTCAATAGGAAGATCCTTGGCTGCAGCGAGCATCGCTACCAGGATTGGAACACCTGCCGATACACAGAGTCCACCCACATTTGCCATGAACATACGTACAGAGGTAAGAATGGTTATTTCGTCTGTATCGCGAGTCAGCGAAGAGTTCAAGGCTCCGTAAGGTACATTAATCAATGTATAGAGCATTGACAAGCCTACGTATGTTACATAGGCATAGATAAGTTTGATGGTTTCTGTCTGTCCTTCCATACCATTCCAAAAACAGAGGATGGCAAGTACGGTGAGTGGCAAACCCGCCAGGACGAGATATGAACGATACTTACCCCAACGTGGATTATGCTTATCTACATAAGTTCCCACCAATGGGTCCCAGAGTACATCGACCAAGCGAACCACCAAGAACATGGTGGCAGCAACACCAGGATTAAGTCCATAGATGTCGGTGTAGAAGAACAACAGATACATGCAGATGGTCTGGTAGATGAGGTTTTGCGCCAAGTCTCCAGATCCGAATCCGATGCGTTGTAGCCAATTCAGTTTGTAGAATCCCTTAGATTCCTGTGTTACAGATGTCTGTTCCATATTTTATTCTGTCATTAAGTTTACACCTTATTATATATATAACATAAAAGATGCATATAATATATTTACTTCAATTTCTCAGCGGCAAACTTGCCCATTGCCTCATATCCCTTCGGATTGAGATGCAGCCAGTCGTCAGAATACTCAGCCTTCAGACGCTGAGGGTCTTTCGGATCGCGGGTCAGCTCATCGAAATCGATGACCTCGTCGAAGGCACCGCTCGTTCTGATCCATTCATTCACGGTCTGTCGCATTGCCTCGTGCCAGAAAGAATACCATCCGTTGCCCTTGGTTGGGGTGATGGTTCCGCCATATACCTTGATGCCTTTTGCCTTGGCTTTCGCTATCAGCACCTTGTAGCAGGCAATCAGGGTATCTGTTACATGCTCATAATTTCCGCCACAGCAACCGATATCGTTGGTTCCCTCGAAGATGATGAGTTTATCTACACCTGTCTGTCCCAGGATATCACGGTCGAAACGTTTCATGGCTGGTTCGCTCAATCCACCTTGCACCACGCAGTTGCCACCGATTCCGAGATTCAACACGCCGTATGGCTTCTCTGCATTCAGGGCATCCGAGAGGAAATCGGTCCAACGGTTCTGATGGTTGGTAGTACTTCCACGGCCATCGGTAATAGAGTTTCCGAGGATAGCTACCACAGGGGTAGCCTTATCGGTCTTCACATCAATGGCAGAAAGATTGTACCAGTGGTCAGCCTTCTCGCCATCATCAAAACTCTTATCCATCGGTTTAGGAGTACGATGCAAACCGTTTACTATATAAGATGTGGTACGTGAACCACGATGGGATGTTGCATTCACTGGAGTCTGCTTGCCATAGTCGATGGTAATCGTGAGGCGCTGTCCACTCTTCAGGGCATATTTCAAATCATCTGAGAAGATAGCCTTGCCTGGAGCAATGGTTACATTCTTCTTGCCATTAAACTTGAGATACTTCACGGTCTTACCATTCACAAACCAGTTGCTGTCCTTATCGGTATCTGCAATATACACCGATTTGATTTCCACGGGTTCCTTACTCTGCTCGTTGCTGAGCTTCACCCTGAGTTCCTCTCCACCAAAGGATACATGAACTATCTGTCGGCAAGAACGGTTGCTCAAGCTTTCCTTAGGCATATCCCCTTTACCAGTCCATTCAACAGCAGTCGCCCAAGAACCCTTCCACACTTTCTGTGCGAAAGCCAAGCTACTACTTCCTGCCAGCAAGAGAGCCAACGATAAAATCTTTATTGTTTGTTTAGTCATTGTTTTGTATTTTTGTTAGTCACAATTCGCTATTCACGTTGCAAATGTACAAAAAACTACTGAAAGCTCTTTAATATCTAGTTACCAGAACGTTTCTATTTGTTTCATAGACAAAATAAAAGCATAAAAGACAAAGAAACAAAAGGAAACGAAACATATTATCGCATTTTTATTTGTTGCTTTCGCAGTTTTTTACTACTTTTGCAGCAACAATAACCAAACAAGAACAAGTAAACGACCAAAAACATGAAGTATACCAGGAAATGCCTTGCGGCACTTATCGCACTCCTCGCCTCGCTCATGCTATGGGCTGATGGTGGCGAATTATTCACATCAGGCAAACTGTCCAGTTCGCTCATCAACTGTGTCGTACAAGATAAGTACGGATACATTTGGGTAGGTACGGAATATGGACTGAATAAGTTTGATGGTTATAGATTCACCAACTATCTGCACGACGAGAAGGATACGACATCCATCACAGACAACATCATTTCAGATCTCCTTGTTGATAAGAAAGGAGACCTGTGGATAGGTAGTGCCAAGGGACTGATGCGCTATAATTATGAGACGAATGACTTCACTCGTCTCAATTTTCCTGATGGCAGAAAGCCACGCATCTACTCTATCGTAGAAAATCATCGTGGAGATATTCTGCTGGGAACAGCCGGCTACGGACTTTATTCCGTAAAGAAAGCAGTTGCTACCCAAGCATCCGGCAAGCAATTCCTGATTAAGCAGGAAAGGCAATACGCAGAGCGCGACTCTGACGTATTCTTTACCCATATCTACGAAGACCAGCATCACTATCTATGGCAGAGCAGTCACCTCTCTACCTTTACCCGATTCATCGAAAACAAGGGAAAGGTGAACCGCAAAGACTTCAAATCGCCATACGGAGCGCCAGTGGCTTTCATACAGCATCGTCCACAAACCCTGCTCATTGTATGTATGTATGGCATCATCTATTATGACTATAAGACGGGCAGAATAGCAGATGCCGGCTACGACTTTGGCACCTACGCCAATAACGTAACCATCAATAATGCAACCTTCGACCATGAGGGAAATCTCTATATCAGTACCTCTGAGCATGGAGCATTGCTGATCAGGAAAGGCAGCAACCGGGTGGAGCAACTGGAAAGTAGCAACAGCAACTTCAATCTATCCACCGCCTTCGCCAATGACATCATCGAAGACAAGGACAACAACCTCTGGATAGGATGCTATAAAAAGGGACTCTATCTCATCAACCAACGCCAACAGGCTTTCAACTCATGGAGTTTCTCAGCACAAAACTATATAATAGGTAGTAGTGTATCCTCTATTGCGCCAGGCGATAGAGGAGAAACATGGTGTACCGTACAAAACAGTGGCGTATTCTGCTTTGATGCATCAGGCAAGATCATTGCTCATCCTCAATCACCTGCCGGAACCTGCATCATCTACAAAGACAAGCGTGGCAGCTATTGGATCAGCAATGGTAGTGCACTCTACAGCTATAATCCATATACCGGAGCTTATCAGCAGAAAATCAGCTTTACCAGTGCCGGCATCTATTGTATGACTGATGACAACCAGGGAAACCTCTACATTTCTGTCTACAGCAAGGGACTATATATATATAATGTGGAAACCGGTAACGTAAAGGTCCTCAATATGAGTAACCGAGGTAAAAAAGGTTACCTCTGCAATGACTGGGTTCGCAGTATGACTCTTGACCATACCGGACATCTATGGATTGGTACTGCCAACGGCGTATCCTGCCTCAATACCCAGACTCTCAGCTTCAAGGATTTCGGATGGCATAACATCCTGAAAGACAATCAGATTAACGGTATTTGCGAAGGAAAGAACGGAGAAATCATGATGGGTACTGAGAAAGGACTCTATCTCTTCGACAGAAAAAAGAACAAAGTGGCTGAATTTCCTCATGCAGACCCACTTATAGGCAAACAGACTTGCGGTATAGTAAGAGACAGCAAGGGTGACTATTGGGTTAGTACTACCATGGGAATCTGGCAGTATGATCAAAACGCCAAGCGATTCATCGGTCATATCAATGGCAACGGACTCACCACACGTGAGTATGTTTTAGGTTCCATGATGCATACATCCGATGATATGATAGCCTTCGGTACAAGCGATGGCATCACCACTTTCTATCCTAATGTGGTAAGAGCCAACAAGATGGAGATGGGTAACGTATATCTTACCAACTTCATCATAGCCGGAAAGGCAACCAACTGCCTCAGCGACAACTTCAAGATACCATACTCAGAAAACTCATTCACATTGGAGTTCTCACTGCTCAACTATAAGAACACTGACAATATCAGTTTCCAATATCGCATCAATGGCGGCAACTGGAGCAGCACCAATGAGGGAGCTAATGCTGTATCCTTCAACAAGTTGAAGCCTGGCAATTACAAGCTGGAAGTAAGAGCTACCAGCAATGGCCAATATTCGAAGAAGCCAACCGTCATCAACATCAAGGTTTGTGACCCTTGGTATGCATCACCAGAGGCCTATCTTCTCTATTTCCTGGCCATCGTGAGTGCTGTTCTATACGTATTCTATACTTACGAACGCCGTCGCAAAGCAGACTTAGAGGAGACCAAGATGCAGTTCCTCATCAATGCCACCCACGACATCCGTTCACCGTTGACACTGATTATGGGACCTCTCAACAAGTTGAAGACTAGAATAGAAGACCCAGAAAGCAAACAGGATATCGATACGATAGACCGCAATGCCAAGCGACTTCTACTTCTGGTTAACCAGATTCTTGACGAGCGCAAGATAGACAAGAACCAGATGCACCTGCATTGTCAGAAGACCAACCTCAAGGAGTTCCTGCGTGGCATCATATCACTCTACAACTTTAATGCCCAGGAGCGCAGTATCACTCTTAGCCTGAAGGAAGACGAGAGTCTGAAGGAGGAAGGTAACCTGCAAGTATGGATAGACCGCATCAACTTTGACAAGGTTATTTCCAACCTTCTCTCCAACGCCATGAAGTATACTTCAGACGGTGGTGACATTACGCTTATCATAGGAAAGAACAAAGAGAGTGCCATCATCAAGATTGAAGATACAGGTATCGGACTGAAGGAAGAAAAGACTGACCGTCTCTTTGAGCGCTTCTATCAAGGCAATAACAACAGCGACATTCATATCGAGGGAACTGGAATTGGTCTGAACCTCTGTAGAGCCCTCGTCAAGATGCATGGAGGAACTATCAGAGCCTATAATCGCACTGACGGAATCAAGGGTTCTTGCTTCGAGGTAAACATTCCATTGGGCAAGGAACACCTCAAACTAGAGGAGATTCTGCAGGAGGATGGCACAAAAACTGCCGAATCCACCGGTAAAAGAACGCAAGCCAACCGCAATTTCAATATCCTGATAGTAGATGACGATGCCGAGATAGCACATTATATCAAGACTGAACTGAGCGACTGGTATCGATTTGAACATGCCTGCAACGGAAAGGAGGGTCTCAAGATGTTGCTCACCGGCAAATATGATCTCGTGATAAGCGATGTGATGATGCCGGAAATGGATGGTGTTACCATGCTCAAGAAGATAAAGAGTAACTCTAACGTAAGCGATATTCCAGTCATCCTGCTCACCTCCAAGAGCGAGGTAGAGAACCGACTAGAGGGATTGCGTAAGGGTGCTGATGCCTTCCTGGCTAAACCATTCAATATGGAAGAACTTCATATTCTCATAGACAATTTGGTAGACAATGTCCGACGCATCCGTGGCAAATACAGCGGTGCACAGGGACAGAAAGCTAAGATAGAGCAGATACAGGTGAAGGGCAACAACGACGCTCTCATGGAGAGAGTGATGAAATATATGAACGAGCACCTGGCCGACCCAGACCTCAACGTTGAAAAACTGACAGAGGATGTCGGTATCAGCCGTGCCCAACTGCACCGTAAGCTGAAAGAAATAGCAGGCGTCTCTGCCGGTGAATTCATCCGTAACTTACGATTAGAGCAGGCAGCACGTCTTATCGAAGAAGGACAGATTAATATCACGCAAGTAGCTTATTCTGTGGGATTCAACAACCAGACTCACTTCTCTACAGTGTTCAAGAAACACTATGGCATTTCACCAAGTGAATATGCTGAAACAAAGAGAAATGAGAAATAAACAACAAATAGAAGAGAATAAGGTATTTTTTTCGTATCTTTGCAGCAGAAACAATAATAATACAAACTAACGATCTGCAAAGATATGAAGAAATACCTCATTTTATTATTTACGGTACTTACATCACTACATGTTTCTGCACAGAGTGATGGTTCACAGTTATGGCTCGGAAAGCAGTATGCTAACTCATGCCAAGTCATCTCACAGTTGCCTGATGATGCAACAGCCAAGATTGCCAAGCAGGAGTTAGAAAACAACTGGCGTGGCAAGAATGTTGAGCTCAAGATAGACAAGAGTCTCAACCTGGGCGAGGGCTATAACATCTACGCCCGTCCTGCCCAGCAAGGCGACAACATTCAGTACGAAGCAACTATCACCGCCAGCAATCCTATCGGTTTGCTCTATGGTGCCTACGAGTTGATTCGACTTCAGAACACTGATGCCTACAACACAGGTAGCGGCAATCAGCAGAACTTCAGCAAAGCTATCGATGAGACCGAGAAACCACAAGTGGGTCTCCGCATTCTCAACCATTGGGATAATCTCGATGGCAGCATCGAACGTGGCTATGCAGGAAAGAGTATCTTCAAATGGGAAGAAATCAAACTCGGAAAGAACGGCAAGGGTGGCAGCATCAGCAAGAGTCTTCACGACCGTCTCATCACCTATGCCCGTGCCAACGCCTCTTTGGGTATCAACGGAAGCGTACTGAACAATGTAAACGCATCGCCAAAGATGATGACTGCAGAATATATTAATAAGGTGAAAGTCATCGCCAACATCCTGCGGCCTTACGGCATCCGAGTGTATCTCAGCATCAACTTTGCTTCTCCTATGGCATTGGGCTATACCAAGACTGCAGACCCCTTGGATAAAAAGGTACAACAGTGGTGGAAGAAGAAAGCAAAGGAGATTTATGCTGCCATTCCAGACTTTGGCGGATTCCTGGTAAAAGCTAATTCTGAAGGACAGCCTGGTCCTGGCGACTACCACCGCACACATGCCGATGGAGCCAACATGCTTGCCGATGCCGTCAAACCATACGGAGGCATCATCATGTGGCGAAGCTTTGTATATGGTGCTAACCATAAGGGAGAAGACCGTGTAAAGCAAGCTGTCAGCGAATTCAAAGGTATGGATGGCAAGTTCCGTGACAACGTCATCCTACAGTCAAAGAATGGTCCGCTCGACTTCCAGCCTCGTGAGCCATACGCTCCTATCTTCGACAACATCAAACAGACTCCTCAGATAGCAGAACTTCAGATTACCCAGGAATATCTTGGTCAGTCTAAGCATCTCACCTATCTCGCTCCTATGTGGAAGGAATTCTTTGGCTTTGTTAATCCAGACAGACTGGTTGGAATCTCAGGTGTAGCCAATATCGGTGATGATGCCAACTGGTGCGGTCATCCGTTCTCTCAGGCTAACTGGTATGCTTTCGGCAGATTGGCATGGAATCCTTCACTTACAGCTGAGGAGATTGCTCACGAATGGATCGTACAGACCTACGAAAATCAGGACGAGCGATTCACTAAACCTGTAGAGATGATGATGATGACTTCGCGCGAAGCTTGCGTCAACTATATGATGCCTTTGGGCTTACATCATATCTTCAAGTTCGATCACCACTACGGTCCGGAGCCAGATGGTTTCATCGCAAGTTATCCTTTGGAATGGTGTCCGGTCTACTACCATAAGGCAGATGCACAGGGCGTAGGTTTCGACCGGTCATCCAAGGGCACAGATGCTGTCGGTCAGTACCCAGAACCATATCGCAGTCTGTATGATAACATCGAGACCTGTCCTGAAGAATATCTTCTCTGGTTCCATCATGTGCCTTGGACTTACAAGATGAAATCAGGCAGCACCCTCTGGCAGGAACTCTGCATGAAGTACAACATGGGTGTGGCAATGGTAGAAGTTTACCGCGACTTCTGGCATACCTCAGCCAAGCAGTATATGAAGGGACATGAACAGGAATGGCAACATACCGATTCATTACTCAATGTACAGTTGGAAAACGCCAAGGAATGGCGCAATACCTGTCTCAAGTATTTTCAAACCTTTTCAAAAATGAAGATTTATGAATAAGATCGTATTATCTTTTCTAACATTATTATGCTGCATCAACATACAAGCTGGAGTGAAACTGCAGAAGCAAGGCACTGCCACTCAACTTGTTGTCAATGACAAGCCGATGCTTCTCCTGGCTGGCGAGTTGAGCAACTCTGCCGCAACGAGTCCTGCCGACATCAGGAAAGCATTGAAAC
>JAJXAL010000231.1:0-1886 GCA_021628325.1 Segatella copri
GGACCTACAAATGCCATGTCTCCTTTAAAAACGTTCCAAAGTTGAGGAAGTTCATCGAGGTGATGCATTCTTAAAAAACGTCCAACTTTAGTGAGCCTTGGATCACCTTTTATCTCAAGAAGATCAGGACCATCTTTTTCTGCATCAATCTTCATGGAACGAAATTTATAGATAAAGAATGGCTTGCCATGTAGACCTATGCGCTCTTGACGGTAGATTACAGGTAGCCCATCCTCTAATCGGATAGCAATAGCACACGCTATGGCTAAAGGAGAGAAGAATATCAGACAACATGCAGCGATGACGAAATCGACGGAGCGCTTTATAATTTGCTCCGTCTTATTCATGTTGTCTTTATATTGTTTATTTTCCATCAGTTTTTTTATTTATTACGAACGTGAAAGTGCTTATTTGTCGAGCTTCTCGTAAATCGAATTATTGCTCTTGTACTCTGGAACGATTTCCTTCATTATCTTTACTGTGAGCATTTCATCGTATAACTTGCTTTTTTCTATCAAGTTATCGATTTGCTTAGATACTTCAGTATAATCGTATTCACGTACTTCAGCGATTCTTATTTTGTCATGGAACGACGGCTTGGTTGATTCCTTCTCATTAAGCACTTCCTCGTAAAGCTTTTCGCCTGCTCTCAGTCCAGTGTATTTGATTTCAACGTTCTTTGCTCCACTGAGGTTGATCATTCTCTGTGCCATGTCGGCAATGTTGACAGGTTTGCCCATGTCGAAAACAAATATTTCCCCGCCGTTACCTTTTGTTCCTGCTTCCAAAACTAGTTTGCAAGCCTCAGGAATGAGCATGAAGTAGCGGATGATACGTGGGTCTGTAACAGTGACAGGACCACCAGCTTTAATTTGTTTCTTAAATAAAGGTATAACAGAACCATTTGAGCCCAATACGTTACCAAAGCGGGTTGTAACAAACTGGGTTTCTCCTTTGACGATACCTTCTTTCACAGCTTTGTTGAGGCTCTGTACATATATTTCACAGATACGTTTTGAGCATCCCATCACATTGGTAGGATTCACAGCCTTATCAGTTGATATCATTACAAATTTCTTCACGCCATACTTTGTAGCTAAATCAGCCAGTATTTTGGTGCCATATACATTATTTTGAATGCTTTCACATGGATTGTTCTCCATCATAGGAACATGTTTATATGCAGCAGCATGGAAAACATAGTCAGGCAAGTATGTCTTGAAGATATGTTCCATTCTCGACTTGCTACAGATAGTGGTAACGATGGTTTCTGCTTTAATCTCAGGGAATTGCTTAGCCATCATTAAGCGTATATCGTGCTGCGGGGTCTCTGCACTATCTATCAGAATCAATTCTGCAGGACTGTACTTCGCGATTTGTCTTACCATTTCGCTTCCGATGCTTCCTGCTGAACCTGTAATCAATATGCGTTTACCATGAAGCATGGCACCTACACTTTCCATATCGATGCTGATTTCATCACGAGGTAAAAGATCCTCGATGCTAACTTCCTTGAGCTGTTGCTGTTCATTTCTGTTCCACTCCTGTGTGGTAGGCATATAGATATGTATGCCTTCTGCAAGGAGTGCATCCTGGAAGTCTTTATTTGCGCGAAAAACGTTGATGGCACCAGGAGAAATTAATAGGGTAGAGATATTGTTATTTCTCATTTTCCTGATGGTATTCAGGTCTGGAGCATACACTTTGGTTCCCATCAGGTGATGGTGCTTTATTTTTGTGTCATCAGAGATAAAGCCCATGAGTTTAAATTTCATGGGTTTACTGTTTTTGATTTGCTTGGCGAGACCGATGCCACCTTCTTTCACGCCGTAGATAAATGCATGTTTAATGTTGTAATCTGAGAGAGAGACATCAAAGATAGTCTT
>JAJXAL010000102.1:0-14081 GCA_021628325.1 Segatella copri
GGTATGTGCCGGCAACAAGGATCATTTCAATATGATGACCGCCTCTTGGGGCTGTCTGGGATGGCTTTGGAACAAACCGGTGGCTGTGGTCTTTATCCGTCCGGAGCGTTTCACCCACGGCATCATCGAGGAGAATGAATTCATGACTCTCTCTTTCCTCGGCAACAGCGAGGAGGCTCGGAAGATTTATAACTTCTGCGGATCCAAGAGCGGACGCGATTTGGATAAGGCGAAGGAAACAGGACTGATTCCTGTAGAAACTGATAACGGCTGCATTGGCTTCGAGCAGTCACGACTCACCCTAGAATGCCGCAAACTTTATAAGGACAGTATGACCGCCGAGAAGTTCCTCGACAAGGACCTGCTCCAGTGGTATGGTGCCAAGGGTGGATTCCACGATGTTTATGTTGTGGAGATTACCAATGCTTATAAAAAATAAGAATTAAAATATGGCTCAAGAACAAACAGCAATTCGTGAACGCCAGAAAACCAGGCTCAAGGAGCCGGGGCGTTACGTGGTAATGATGTTCAACGACGACTTCACGCCGATGGACTTCGTGGTAGAAATCCTCGAATCCATCTTCTTCAAGTCGCAGGCTGAGGCTGAAGCAATCATGCTCAAGGTTCATCACGAAGAAAAAGCCGTGGTGGGCACCTACAGCTATGACATCGCCAAGAGTAAAGTGGAGAAAGCGATGGAGAAAGCCCGTACGCAGAAGTTTCCGCTGAAACTCACTTATATGCCGGAATAGGCGTTGATTTCGGGGAAATATCCCCAATATATGCTAAGAAAAAGAAAGGAAAAAATAGAATGGACAGTATGGGATTAACCCGATATATGAGTGTACTGATGGATGATGCGATGAAGCAGGCCCGGTTCTTCGACCACGAGTTCGTGATGCCCGAGCACATGCTGCTGGCGTTGCTCAGGCAGTATGCATTCTGTCAGGCGCTGCAGGAAGAAGGCGTAGACAGCCTCAAGATGCACGAAGACTTGGTGGAATGGCTCGCCAAGCAGGAGCGTGTGCCTGAAACCATCAAGTATCTGCCAGAGCCGTCATCGCTCTTCAAAACCATGTTTGGAACGGCGTGCGCCCTGGCTGCTGCTGCCGACAGACAGCTGGTGAATGTACCCCATTTTGTGCAGGCGATGTTTGGCTTGCAGAATTCAGAAGCCGCTTTCCTGCTGTGCAAGAATGTGGGCGACCGGCAGGGCGAGTTCCTGGCGAGCGTTGACAGTTATTATCCTATTGGAGAAGATACAGGAGAGGCTGGCATGGGCATGGGAGCAGACTTTGATGATGACGATTATGCCAACGAGTATGATGACGACGAGGAAGAAGGCAGAAGACAGGCTGTGCAGGATTGGCATCAGCTGGTTACCTGCATCTCTGACAAGGTAGAAGAGCACAATCCGCTCATCGGGAGAGAACAGGAACTGGACAGAACCATCCAGGTGCTCTGCCGTGCCGAGAAGAACAATCCGCTCCACATCGGAGAAGCCGGAGTCGGCAAGACAGCTCTGGTCTATGGTCTCGCCAAACTCATCAACGAAAACCAGGTTCCTGAACGCCTCAAGGGGGCTCGCATCTACGGCATGGATATGGGACAGATGCTTGCCGGTGCCCAATATCGCGGCGACTTCGAGAAACGCATCAAGATGGTGATGGAGGGAGCCGTGAAGGAAGGCAATACCATTATCTACATCGATGAGATTCATAATATGATAGGTGCCGGTCGCGGCTCAGATGGCGGACCTGATGCATCCAATATGCTGAAGCAATATCTGGAGGCAGGCGATATCCGTTTCATCGGTTCTACCACCTACGAGGAATATAACCGTTACATGGCTCAGAGCAAGGGCATCGTGCGTCGGTTCCAGCAGATAGATATCAAGGAACCTACCGAGGAGGAGGCTATCAAGATATTGGAGGGCTTGCAGTATAAATACAACAAGTTCCACAATGTAACCTATCGCAAGGACGCCCTGGAATATGCCGTCCGTGCCAGCGCCAAATATATCAGCAACCGCTGTCTGCCAGACAAGGCCATCGACCTGATGGATGAGGCGGGTGCTTATCTGGAGGTGCATCCGGTAGAATCTCGCCAGCGCTCTTATGTTACCAAGTCTATCATCCAGCAGATTCTGATTAAAGTCTGCAAGATTGATGCGGCTGCGATGAAAGATGAGAATAACGATGCTTTGGCTACGCTCCGCCAGCGCATACTCGACAAGATTTACGGTCAGGACAAGGCTGTAGACAAGGTGGTTGAGGCTGTGATGATGGCAAAGGCGGGATTGACAGATGATGACAAACCATTGGCTTCGCTCCTCTTCGTGGGACCTACCGGAGTAGGAAAAACCGAGGTGGCACGACAGTTGGCCAAGGAACTCGGCATCGAACTGGTACGCTTCGATATGAGTGAATATACCGAGAAGCATACTGTGGCAAAACTCATCGGTTCGCCAGCCGGATACGTGGGTTATGAAGATGGCGGTCTCCTGACCGATGCCATCCGCAAGACGCCAAACTGTGTACTCCTGCTCGATGAGATAGAGAAGGCGCATAGCGATATCTACAACATTCTGCTGCAGGTGATGGATTATGCCCGTCTGACTGATAACAAGGGTCAGAAGGCTGATTTCCGTAACGTGATTCTCATCATGACCTCAAATGCCGGAGCGCAATATGCTTCACGGGCTAGCGTAGGTTTCAATGGAAACGTAAGTCGTGGCGAAGCGATGCTGGCACAGGTGAAGAAGACTTTCAAGCCTGAGTTTATCAACCGACTTTCCGACATGGTGGTGTTCAACGATATGGATAAGCACATGGCAGAGCTGATTCTTGCTAAGAAACTTCGTCAACTCGATGCGAAATTGGCAGCAAAGGGAGTTACCGTAACGTTAACCGATGCTGCGCGCGAACAGTTGCTGAAATGGGGCTTTACCAAGGAATATGGTGCCCGCGAGATGGACCGTGTCATCGGTAACCGCCTGAAACCGATCCTGATGAAGGCGCTGCTCTTCGGCAAACTCAAGAAGGGTGGCAAGGCGCATGTCGACTTTGACGGAAAGGAACTGGTGATTAATTATTAGAATGAAAGTCTAGTCAAGATTATTCTTGATAAAAGATAAGCGTATGATATTACAGATAGATGATACTGCGGACGAGATTTACTTTCCCGATCCGCATTATGGCGATGAGGATGGATGCTTTGCGATTGGTGGCGATTTGAGTATCGACCGCCTGTTGCTGGCTTATAGCAATGGCATCTTTCCCTGGTATAGTTTCCGTGACCAGCCTGAAATACTCTGGTTCTGTCCGATGAAGCGTTTCGTCATCTTCCCTGATGAAATCCACATCAGTCATTCCATGCGTACCTTGATGAGAAAGAACCGATACAGCGTAGGAATCAACGAAGATTTCGATGGCGTAATACGGGGATGCAGCAAGACCAACGGGCGGTATTGGGAAGATGGCGCATGGCTGGGCGAGAACATCATCCAGGCATTTACTGCCCTCCATAAGCAGGGCTTTGCGGCGAGCGTAGAGGTATGGGATAATGAAACTGATGAACTGGTGGGTGGACTTTATGGTGTCACTATCGGCAAGGTTTTTATAGGAGAAAGCATGTTCTCCAGGGTTCCGTCAGCTTCTAAGATTGCCCTCATCTTCCTTGCCAGATACTTGCAGGAGCACGGTGGCAAGATGATAGATTGTCAGTTGGAAACTCCTCATCTCAAATCGATGGGTGGCAGATATATTTCTTACGAGGAATATATGAAGATTATGAACGAAGAATAAGAGATGTTCTTCTCGGAATAGAAGAACATCTTCTTTTGAATAAAAAATAAAGGCTAGGTTTCCGGAATCGTGAACCTAGCCTTTGTTGTTATCTGGCTTTTTGCTTTTTATTAGAATATCGGTGTGCCGATGCAGCCGTTAGGTGCCTGAATATGCAGCATCGCACAAACGGTAGCGGCAATATCTGTCATATAGTGAGGCTGGGCACTCTCGCCGTGCTGGATGCCCCAACCCATAAACAGGCAAGGAATATGGATATCGTATGGATTCCATGCTCCGTGGGTAGTTCCCTTGCTGCTGTAATAATCGTAGTGACCTGGTTTCAGTACAATCTGAACACCTCCGCTGCGCTCGCGGTTATAACCGTTAATGGCACGGAACTTTAGCTCTTCAGGGATGCTCTCTGTGGAGGTCTTCTCCATGTCGAAGGTATAGTGCACATCCTTGTCTTTCTTCAGTCTGTCTACTACCACCTGCTTGATGGCTGCGTAATCCAGACCGAGTTCCTCGATGATGTCTGTATTGAAGAATACCTGATAGTTCATAATGGTCTTTACTAGGTCCTTGTCGGTGTTGAACTTTGTCTTCAGACTCTTGTTCAATTCATCTACCAGTCCCTTCTTGTTCCAGATGCCGGCAGGGATTCGTTGATCCTGCAGGAAGGTAGCGTTGTTCACGCCTCCATGGTCGGCGGTGAGGAAGGTGAGATAATTTCCCTTGCCCACGGTCTGGTCGAGATAAGCGAAGAAATCTGCCAAAGCCTTATCTAATCTAAGATAGCAATCCTCTGTTTCGATAGCGTTTACGCCCACCTGATGACCGATGTAATCGGTGCTTGAGCAGCTGATGGTCAGCAAATCAGTATCTGTGTTTCTACCTAGATTTTCTCCCTCAATGGCAGCCTTGGCAATATCGAAAGTCAGGTTACAGCCGAATGGGGTACTGCGGAGAATCTTGTAACCATACTTTTTATATAAGGTAGGCAGGTCGAGTGGCAATACTGCCTTTTCGCCTTCAACAATTCCATTCTCGTAGTTGTTGTCATCGCTGGTGCTCTCCTTGTAGGAATCGATAGGGTAGAGCGTCTCCCATTTCTTGGAAAGATACTTGTTTGGGAGTTTCTGCTTGTTGAACTTGTTCACCCACTCAGGCAACTTATCCATATAGAAAGTACTGGTGATGAACTTGCCCGACTTGTCATCAAACCAGAAAGCGCCATTGGCGTGATGGCCCGCAGGGAGGATGGATGCTCTGTCTTTCAAGGCTACACCAATCACCTTAGAGCGGTTGTTGGTAGCCAGACGGAGTTCATCACCGATGGTGGTTACCCACAGATTGCGAGGCGACATCTTGCCCGCCTTGCTGTCAGAACCTACAGGGTTGACGGTATCGTCGGCAGTACAATTCACTACCTTTCCATCTTTCACGAAGTTATTTCCTGCAATTCCGTGGATGGAAGGAACGGAGCCGGTCCAGATAGAAGAATGGCCGATGGCTGTAACCGAAGGGATATAAGGAATCTTGCAGTTTTCTACGCTGAATCCTTCTCCAAGCATTCGCTTGAATCCGCCTTCGCCGTAGCGGGCGTAGTAGCGATAGAGATAATCCCATCGCATCTGGTCGATAACGATGCCTACAACGAACTTTGGGCGTTGAGGCTGAGCTTGTGCAATGCCGCAGAAGCAGCAGAGCACGAAGATGAGTTTGATAATCTTATTCATAGTCAAAATGTCTTTTTTATACATAGCCATTCAGTATTGTATATTGCTATTCGTTTGCAAAGATACAACTTATTTTGGTATTTAACGATAAAAAAGACGATTTTTACCCAAACTTCTCATGGCGTTCAATACAGCCAGTACCGTAACACCTACATCGGCAAAGACCGCCATCCACATGGTGCCGAGACCAATGGTGGCGAGAATCAGTACGGCAACCTTCACTCCGATGGCAAATATCACGTTCTCGTGAGCGATATGAATTGTTCTTCTGGCTATCTTTACGGCAAGGGCTATCTTTCTAGGGTCATCATCCATCAGTACTACATCGGCAGCTTCGATGGCTGCATCGCTACCCAGTCCACCCATGGCAATGCCCACATCGGCACGCTTCAATACAGGAGCATCGTTGATGCCATCGCCTACATAAGCGAGCGTCTTGCCTGCTGTTTTCGTCTTCAGCAGTTGTTCTACATGCGAAACCTTGTCAGTTGGCAGCAGTTCTGCGCGGCACTCGTCCAGTCCCAGTTTGTGGGCAACATCTTCTCCCACTTCTCTGCGGTCGCCCGTCAGCATTACCGTTTTCTCTACTCCAAGTTCTTTCAGCTCTCTGATGGCATGGGCGCTTCCTCCCTTAAGGGTGTCGTTGATCACAATATGTCCTGCATACTTGCCATCAATGGCGACGTGGATGATGGTTCCCACCTGGTTGCAGTCGTGCCATTTTGCGCCGATGTTTTCCATCATCTTCTTGTTGCCCACGCAAACCACCTTGCCGTTCACTTTGGCACGGATACCCTGTCCTGCAATCTCCTCTACATCGGTCACCTCGCAGCCATCCGTTGCTTCTTGAGGGAAGGCAGTACGCAGGGCTGCGCCGATAGGATGAGTGGTGAAATGCTCGGCATGAGCTGCCAGATGCAGCAGAATTTTCTCCTTGTCAGAATATTCGCCAATATGTACATTATCTGCATCAAGGGATGAATGGTCTGGGCAGGAAGCATCTGCATGAACAGCTGCCACGGCAAACTCTCCGTGGGTCAGAGTTCCGGTCTTGTCGAACACAACGGTTCCCACCTTGGCTAAAGCATCCATATAGTTGCTGCCCTTGATGAGAATACCGTTCCGGGATGCTCCGCCGATGCCGCCAAAGAAGGTGAGGGGCACGCTGATGACCAGGGCGCAAGGACAGGAAACTACCAGGAATATCAAGGCGCGGTTGAGCCATAATGGGAAGTTCTCGCCAAAGGTTCCTTCACCTACGATTCCTGTTGCTGCCAGGAATGGAGGAATAACCGCCAGGGCAATGGCTGCGAAAACAACGATAGGAGTATAGATTCGGGCGAAACGGGTGATGAAAGCCTCGCTCTTCGACTTGTTCTTGTCTGCACTCTCTACCAGAGAGATAATCTTGGATACGGTACTTTCGCCAAAACTCTTGGTAGTGCGTACACGAACCACTCCTGACAGGTTGATGCAACCGGACATGATAGTATCGCCTTCATTCAAATCCCGTGGCATACTCTCACCTGTCAGGGCAATGGTATTCAAGGCTGAGCTTCCCTCAACAACAATACCATCCAATGGAACTTTCTCTCCCGGACGGATCACGATAGTTTCTCCTATCTTGACATCTTCCGGCGAAACGGCCTCTACTTTTCCGTTTCTTTCAACATTCGCTACATCCGGTCGGATATTCATCAGATGCGAAATACTGTCGCGGCTCTTTCCTTCCGCATATCCTTCGAAGAGTTCGCCCACCTGAAAGAAGAGCATCACAAAGACTGCCTCCGGGAATTCTGTATCTGATCCTGGGAAGAATCCGATGCAAAGTGCTCCGATGGTTGCAATAGCCATCAGAAAGTTTTCGTTAAACATATCGCCCTTGGCAATACCTTCTGCAGCTTCGCCCAGCGTCTCGTGTCCTATCAATAAATAAGGAATGAGATAGACGAGGAGCAACTGCCAGGTAGCCAGACTGTATTCCTTTTCGATGAAAACAGCGATAATCAGGAGGATGATGGTTGCTCCTATCAGAAAGAGTTTGGATTTCAAACCGCCTTCTTCATGGTGATGATGGTGGTGGCAACCGCACCCCTGGTGCTCATGTTCTTCTGTGCCGCATGAGCAATCATAATGATGTTCATGATGATGTTCGTGAGAATTTTCACAATGGCATTCATGATGATGTTCGTGAGAATGTTTCATTTCTTCCATAATTTTGCAATACTTTTAGTTCTATATAATCAGGAACATTCAGTTCCTTTTTCTATTTCGGTTGCAAAATTACAAAAAGGTTTCTGCAACTTGGTTGCAAAAGCTCCAAATCGCCCTCTTAATGTTTTTTTTGTTTACGCAAAAACAAATAGACCAAATTCAAGCAAACCAGCAACGAAAAAAACAGTTAAGCTGCAATAGCTTAACTGCTTGATTTTCAGCGTGGACCAGCTAGGGCTTGAACCTAGGACCTCCAGATTATGAGTCTGTTGCTCTAACCAACTGAGCTACAAGTCCATTGAATTTTTATCAAATTCGAGTGCAAAGATACTAGATTTTAGGCAAATAACCAAATAAAATCTTAAAAATTTTCCTTGAATCAGAAAAATAGCGTATCTTTGCACCAAATTATGTGCGCACACGTGCGTATGTACTTATTAATCGTACAAAAAAGAAAAAGTATTTCTATTCAGAAATGAACATAGACAAAAATAAAAGAATCGGTCTTACCGATGAACAAGTTAAACAGAGTAGGGAACAGCATGGCAAGAACGTGCTCACCCCTCCTCAACGTACTTCATTATGGAAACTGTATTTGGATAAATATCGCGACCCGATTATCCAGATACTTCTTGTGGCGGCTTTCGTATCCCTCATCCTTGCTTTTATCGAAAAGAATTTCATGGAGACCATCGGTATCTTCGTGGCAGTTTTTCTTGCTACTACCGTGGGCTTCTACTTTGAGCGCGATGCGGCTAAGAAGTTTAATCTGCTCACGGCGCTCAGCGAAGAGCAGCCGGTTAAGGTGCGCCGCAATGGTAAGGTGATGGAGATTCCGCGCCACGATGTGGTGGTGGGAGATGTAGTGCTTGTGGAAGTGGGCGACGAGGTGCCTGCCGATGGAGAACTCATCGTCTGCAACGACCTGCAGATTAATGAATCTGCCCTTACGGGCGAACCTGTTGCCGAGAAATCTCTGGAAGGCGGTGGCGATGGAGCCTATCCTCGCAACGTCATCCTCCGTTCTACCATGGTGATGAATGGCAGGGGCGAGTTTGTGGTTACTGCCGTGGGCGATGCTACCGAGATTGGTAAGGTGGCGAAGAAATCTACTGAGCAGACTTCGGTGGAGACACCGCTTCACATGCAGCTCGATAAGTTGGCTAAGATGATTTCCAAGGTAGGCTCTGTAGTATCTGTGGCAGCCTTCTTCATCTTCCTGATTCACGATATCCTCACCAATCCGGCATGGGGCGGCAAGGATTATTTCTATATGGCAGAAATTGTGCTGAAATACTTCATGATGGCTGTTACCCTGATTGTGATGGCGGTGCCGGAGGGATTGCCGATGGCGATTACCCTTTCTTTGGCGCTCAACATGCGAAGAATGCTGAAGTCGAACAATCTGGTGCGCAAGCTCCATGCCTGCGAAACCATGGGCGCCGTTACCGTGATCTGTACCGATAAAACCGGTACGCTTACCCAGAACAAGATGCAGGTGAGTGCCCTGGAACTCAAGCAGGGCGATGAGGCGCTGCTCGATACTGCCATTGCCCTCAACTCTACAGCCGAGTTGAATGACGGCAAACCTATCGGAAACCCTACTGAGTCGGCTCTCCTGCTCTGGCTCGATGCCCAGGGCAAGAATTATGAAGAACTCCGCAAGCAGGTGAATGTGCTCAAGCAGTTGCCTTTCTCTACCGAGAGAAAGATGATGGCAACCTTGGCAGAAGTTGATGGCGAGACCTATCTCTTCGTAAAGGGTGCGCCTGAAATCGTGATGAAGAAATGCATCATCGAAGATAGAATGCAGAGACAGTCAGCCGAAGAACTCGATGAGTGGCAGCATAAGGCTATGAGAACCCTGGCGTTCGCCTATAAGAAGGTAGAAACTTCTAACATGAGAACTTCCAGAACCTCTACAGCCGAAGTGGTAGCACTTCTCGATGCCAACGGCCTTCAGTTGCAGGCCATTGCAGCCATTGCCGATCCTATCCGTCCGGATGTTCCTGCTGCCGTGCAGGAGTGCCGCCATGCGGGTATCGAGGTGAAGGTGGTTACGGGTGATACGGCTGCCACCGCCTTGGAGATAGGCAAGCAGATAGGTGTCTTCGAAGATGAACCTGAGAATATCGGAGCAGATGGCTCTCTGACCTCGCTCGACCAGCAGATGATTACGGGTGAACAGTGGGAGGCTCTTTCTGACGAAGAGGCTTACGAACGGGCGAAGGATATCCGTGTGATGAGCCGTGCCCGTCCTACCGATAAGCAGCGACTGGTGGCCATGCTCCAGAAGCGTGGCGAGGTGGTTGCCGTAACAGGTGATGGTACCAACGATGCTCCGGCGCTTCACTATGCTCACGTGGGCTTGTCGCTGGGTTCGGGAACTTCCGTGGCTAAGGAGGCTTCGGATATGACCCTGCTCGATGATTCCTTCAAGTCTATCGCCAACGCCGTGATGTGGGGACGCTCGCTCTATCGCAACCTGCAGCGTTTCCTCTTCTTCCAGTTGGTAGTAAACGTGGCAGCCCTCCTGCTGGTGCTTGGCGGCTCAGTTATCGGAACTGAAATGCCGTTGACGGTAACCCAGATTCTTTGGGTGAACCTTATCATGGATACCTTCGCAGCCCTGGCACTTGCCTCATTGCCTCCATCTCACGAGGTGATGAAGGATAAACCACGCAAGGCATCCGATTTCATCATCAACAAGAGCATCGGTTTCGGAATCCTGTTCTGCGGCATCGTCTTCTTCCTCGTTATGTTTGCCCTGCTGGTTTACTGCGAGCGCAGAGGCAAGGGTGGAGTAGATGTGCATGAGCTGACCATGTTCTTCACCACCTTCGTGATGATCCAGTTCTGGAACCTCTTCAATGCCAAGGCGCTGATGAGTCATCACACCGCTTTCCGCCATTTCCTGAAGGATAAGGGAATGATTCTGGTGCTTGTACTGGTATTGGTGGGTCAGTGGATTATTGTAACCTTTGGTGGCGAAATGTTCCGCACCACACCATTGTCGCTCCACGAGTGGCTGCTCATCATTGGCTCAACCTCCGTTGTACTTTGGGCGGGCGAGCTGTGGAGAACTTTTAAGAGAATGATAGCAAAGAGAAGATAACCCATAGGGGATTCTTCTGAAATGAATGTTAAAGACAGTCCTTATGAATACAATACATTATAACGGTATCGTGCAGTTGCCGCCTTGTGTGGCAACCATTGGTTTCTTCGATGGAGTGCATCGGGGACATCAGTTCCTGATTCATCATCTCGTAGAGACGGCACGAAAGGATGGCTTGCAATCCACCGTCATCACCTTCGATGCGCATCCCCGCAAGGTATTGCAGGCAGATTATCAGCCAGAGATGCTGAGCACGCTCGATTCCAAGCTGCTGCTGCTTTCGAAGACGGAAGTGGATAATGCTGTGGTGCTGCATTTCGACAAGGCGATGGCTGCGATGTCGGCAAGGGAGTTTATGCAGCAGGTGCTCCACGACCATCTCAACGTAAGGAAACTCTTCATCGGCTACGACCATCGCTTCGGTCACAATCGCGAGGAGACTTTCGAAGATTACGTGCGCTACGGCAAGGAGATGGGCATCGAGGTAATCAGGAACGAAGCCTTCCAGATAGATGGCATCAATATCTCTTCTTCCGTGATCCGCTCTTTCCTGAAAGAGGGAGAAGTGGAGATGGCAGCCCGGTGCCTCGGTTTCCCTTACACCCTCATCGGAAAGGTGGTGAATGGATTCCACGAAGGCAGAAAACTCGGTTTCCCTACAGCCAATCTCGACATCTCTCACTTCGGGCAGCTGATTCCTGCCCCTGGTGTCTATGCCGTAAGGGTAAGACTGGAGAATACGGTGGTATGGAAACGGGGAATGATGAATGTGGGCAATCGCCCAACCTTCAATGGCAGACTACTGACGCTAGAGACGCACATCTTCAATTTCGACGGGGATATTTATGACCAGCTCTTGCTCGTAAGTTTCGTGAAGCGAATAAGGGGCGAACAGAAGTTTGACAGTCCCGAGGAGTTGGCGGCGCAGCTGAAAGAGGATGAGCAGACCGTGCTGGATCTCTTTGAAAAGGAAGCGGAATGATTGCAAGAATGCGATTAACTATAAACGATTAATTATAAACAGTAAAAGCAATGGCAAAGATTAATTTAAAGAGAGGTTTGACGGATATCGTCCTCTACATGATTATATTTATAGTAGTACAGATTATCGTGATGTATGCTGGCGCAGGAATCTGGGCGGGCATTAAGGGCGAAGGTTACCAGGCAACGCTCCTGGCTGTCAGTTCGGGCAGCAATCCTATCCTGATGGCGCTTACCTCAGCGTTCAGCAACGTTATCACCCTCGTCATCTTCCTGAAGACGAAGTGGACACCGCTGACCCGCGATTATCTGCTTTCCAAGCCTTGGGCAACGCTTCTCTGGGTGGCATTGTTCGCCCTGGGAACCATCATTCCTCTGGAATTCATATATGAGCAGATAGGCATCGAGATGGACGAGAATGCCGAGCAGATATTCGCATCGCTCATGAAGGAGCCTTGGGGCTATGTGGCTATCGGCGTTCTGGCGCCTTTTGCTGAGGAGGTTGTGTTCCGTGGAGCCGTTCTCCGCACCCTGCTGGGTCTTATGAGCAAGAAGAACCATTGGGTAGCCATCATGATTTCGGCTGCCATCTTCGGTCTGGCTCACGCCAACGTAGCGCAGTTTGTCAATGCCCTCCTGCTGGGCTTACTCCTGGGTTGGATGTATTATCGCACCAAGAGTCTTGTTCCGGGCATCCTGCTCCACTGGGTGAATAATACGATGGCGTATGTCCTGTCCAATATCATGCCGCAGAGCGATGGCAAACTCATCGACCTCTTCCATGGCGATGAGAAGACCATGTATTATGCCGTAGCCTTCTCACTCTGCATCATGATTCCAAGTTTTATACAGATGATTATCAGATTAAAGAAGGTGAAGGCTTAAGAGATAAATAAACGAGTAAAAAGGTTACCTGGATGGGTAGCCTTTTTTCAGATATGGAAGTAGATATATCATCAGATAGAGAAGTAGATTTTATGAAGATTATAGAAAGCTGCATTATAGAAAAGAAGAGCCAGGAGGCTTGTGAGGATGGAATGGTAGTTACCGATGATTTCATCGCTGTGATAGATGGCAGTACGAGCAAGACGCCAAAGCATCTCAATCCTGATATGAAGAACGGAAGATACGCCATGATGCTTATCTCGGAATATATTCGTGAGGAACTGAAGGCGGATGCCTCGGTAGATGATTTCTGCCAGGGTGTGACAGCCTATATATATAATAAGGTGTATGAAAAGCTTGGGGTGGAAGAGCGGTTGAAGGAGCATCCCGAAGAGCGCCTAACAGCTTCGGCTATCCTTTATAGCCGGACAAGGAATGAAGTCTGGATGGTGGGCGATTGCCAGGCAATCATCGATGGAAAGCTCTATGAGAACGGCAAGCCTTATGAGGAGAAGATTGCCCGGAAACGAGTAGAACTGATAGCGCAGGGCCTTTCGCCTGCTGAGGCTAGAAAGCAGATAGAGCCATTGCTTATCAAGGCGATGCTTTCGGGGCAGAACCTGACCTATACGGTTATTGATGGATTTCCTATCTATCGGGAGGGAGTGAAGGTTGTCTCTGTTTCAGATTCTTGTTCTGTTCAGGATTCTGTTTCACCATCAGATTCTTGTTCTGTTCAAGATCCTGTTTCCTGCTCAGGCTCCGCTTCTGCATCAGATACAATTCCATCTTCTTCCTCCGAGATTGTCTTGGCGAGCGATGGCTATCCGTTCCTGGAGCCAACCTTGGCAGCGAGCGAGGCGGCATTGGCAGAGCAGATAGCCAACGACCCTCAGAACATCCATTCCTTTATCGCCACCAAGGGCATCGTAGAGGGCAATAAGAGCTTTGATGATAGAACTTATATTCGATTTGTTTATTGCCAGTAAATAAAAAACCGCAGATTTATTTATTGGCAATAAACAAAAATGGCTGATTCCGCCAGAAAAAAAAAATAACACGGACAAATTGAATTTGTCCGGTTTGTTTGTCTGGAGGCTTGTAACTACCCAATAATCAGTAGATTATGAGCGTTCGGACAATTTGCCCGGACAAATTCAATTTGTCCGTGTTATTTTTTTAGCATGAAATGACAAGTAATGGCAAGGATTTCTATCCGGCAAGCGATGTATTCCCAAGAAGAAAACGATGACTTCTGCACCGAGAAACGGTGAGTTCTGGAGGAGAAAACTATGAGTTAGTTTTGTTAACATAAAGCTCTAAAGCAGCCAAAGGAGAATAAGAGAGGTTGGAACGTAA
>JAJXAL010000015.1:0-49579 GCA_021628325.1 Segatella copri
GCGCAGTCTTCGTGAGAAGGTTGCGCCTTGTTGCATTTATACAAAGAACGCTTTTGGTTGTACTCCTACCGAATGGCGGGAGAAAATGGCTGAAAATCATTCGTATTGAATAAAAAAGTACTGATTTTATTCAATACGATGGATAAAATGAATAAAAAACGACAAGGGTCTATATGCCACGATAAACAGGTGGCGTATAGACCCTTGATTATATGGAGATATTCGTAATCTACATCTCCGCTATTATATTTTTTATGTATTGCTCAGATTCTTAATGATTTCCAAAGGTAGCTGGGTAGCTTTGGAAACCTGTTCGGCAGAAAGTCCCATTGCCAGCAATCGTTGTGCTGTTTCTGTGTTGGCCTCATGCTTGCCTTCTGCTCTACCTTTCTCCATACCTTTTTCCATACCTTTCTCCATGCCTTTCTCCATGCCTTCTTCCATTCCTTTCTGATATCTGTCATCCAGAAGGGTTCTTTCAACACTTACCGAATCCCAGAATTTGTCATAGGCACGGAGTTCGGCATCAGTAAAGCCGGAAACTTCAAGATCTTCTACTGCTTTTCCAATCTCCGGATCATTAAGCAGGTCGGCAGGAATATCCTTCGTATTGGAATTTATTTCTGTGAGGAAACGGAGCCACAAGACCATCATGCGCTTGTCGGCAATGGAATGAGGAGTGAACTTAGGGAGTTCTATGAAGGTGAAATGCAAGCCCTCGATGACCTTATTGCTGTCCTTATCGTGCACGATGCGGTAGTTGTGGATGAAATCCGGAGTATCATGCGCAAAGATATCATTTATCAGGTTGAGGGAATACACGGGTTGCAGTTCGCTGTATCTTCCTCCCTTTTTAGCCTGACTCACATAGAGCTTGGATGCATTGAACAGTACTCGCTGCTGGAATGCGTCAGACCATTCCATCTGCATTTCCACGCAGAACTTCCTGCCTCTGACGTCGGTGCAGAGTACATCAACTATGGTGTTCTTGCCCCCTTCGAGCTGGGGCACAAGTTCTGTAGGCAGATACTTTATCTCGTGTATCTGCTCTTCTTCGCTGAGTGGCAGGAGGGCGTTCAGAAGACTGATCAGTCTTTTAGGATGATTGCCGAATATCTTCTTGAACGTAAGGTCTGCCTTAGGATCTAAGTACTTCATAACCATCTGTTTTAAAATTCACTACTGCAAAGTTACGACTTTATTTTCAAACCCGCAAGAGATTTCTGTGAAAAGTTTATGAAAAAGTAAGAGATTGCGTTTCTTATGTGATAGGACAAGGGTCTATATGCCACGATGAACAGGTGGCGTATAGACCCTTGGTTATATGGTGACTAAAGTTTCGCAAGTTACTTGAATATACTGACAAGGAAAAGACTTTACACCCGATGCTTTCTGAAAGACTCCGAAAAGAGAAGTGAAAGAAGCAGAAGAAGACTGGCGCGCCGCACGTGGGGGTACCATATTGAATATGGTTACCCTGTCGCATTCGTTGGATATTCCTAAGGCGGAGCGGTCCCGAAACTTCTCGGAGACTGACATCATTTCAGCCGAGTACAGCTTCTCTGCCCGCACCTATCTGTACCGCATTTTCAAGTTAAAGGAAGGCTGTACTCCTACCAAATGGCGGGAGAAAATGGCTGAAAATGTTGCCGCAGAGGATAAAAAGCAGGACTAACCATTTTTCGATAAATAACAGAAAAACGCATCGCGAAATGAAAAAATACGTTAAAAAAGGTGTCGCATTCATAGGAATGCGACACCTATACAGAGGAATGCGACACCTTTTTTGAAAAAAAAACACTATATTTGCACCATGAAAAATATAATAGAAGCTTTCATGAAAGAGGAACAGGCTATTCTTATAGTGGCATTGTGTCTTCTGTTGTTCGCCATAGTCATGGGCTATGCCATGGTTCAAGACTACAGGATATATCTTGATGAAAACTACAAGGCTCGCTACAGTTTCTGTGATTTCATCAAGAGAGAAAGATTCTATATCTATCTGTTTCTCGGACAGACTTTCGTCGTCATCTTGGGAATGACAGTATATCTGATGGCAATGAGAGAAAATATGTAAGAAAGTATAATAATAATAATTTACAGTTATGAATAACAAAAAACAAAGAAACTGGCTATTTACGATGCTGCTGCTCGTGATGGCTATCCTCATGCCTTATGGGGGGGGCATGGGCACAAACGCGGCCTTCCAAAGGTGATGGCAAAGTAGGCAATCCTTACATCATCACCACAGCTAAGGAATTAAAGTGGTTCCGCGATGAGGTGGATCGCGGAAGAAATAATATCTGCGCAAAGATTGCAGATAATGTTGAGGTCATTGACATGAGTACAGTATGTCATGCGGCTGATAAGTCTCAAAACTTAGAAGAAAAGAGCTGGGTGCCTATCGGCGATATTAATAATAAGTACCAAGGTACTTTCGACGGAAATAACAAGACCATCACCAACCTTTATATCAATGCAAGCCAAAATTATATGGGGCTTTTCGGTTATACCGATGAAGGTACAATCAAGAACCTAACCTTTGAGTATGCGAATGTGACAAAAACGAACAATTACGCAGGAGTTTTGGTTGGTAAGGCATTTAGGGGAAGCACCCTTCAAAATATCAAAATATCAAATACTTGCCAGATAAAAGGAGGTAATTATACTGGCGGTATTGCAGGTTATCTTGATGGTAACGCCTACAACTGTGTGAACTGCGCCACGGTACAAGGAATACAAAATATCGGCGGTCTTTGCGGCCACTACAGTAGAAGTAGAACAGGTAATTCTATGACCGCCTGTGCCAACTATGGAAATGTAACTGCATCAAGTCTGGCTGTCGGTGGCTTAGTTGGCTATTTCGATAGCGGAACAATCCAAGATTGCGCCAATTATGGAGATGTAAAAGGTACAGAGCGTGTTGCTGGCATGGCTGGTACTGTAAGCAATGGCAAGATACAGAACGTGTTCAGCTATGGCAACATCAGTGTCACAAACAAAACACAAAATGTAGGCATGGCTTTTGGCTTTTCTAGCTCTGGGGCCACTGAAGGCATGGTGGCATACTATAGTGGCGCAAAGCTGACTGTAAACGGCCAAGAACAAACTGTAAAAGCCTTCGGAAATGGCAAGCCTTCAGAAGATAACGCAACAGGATTTACAGAAACCCAGTTGAAAAGCGGTTTTGTTGCCTATCAGCTCCAGCAAAACGCTTCGAGCGAAGCAAAATGGGGACAAAATCTGGCTAATAATGGAGACAGTTATCCCGTCATTGGTTCGGAACATCAGGTTTATGCTGACAATCTGACTTTAAATTGCAAAACCTATAAGGTGGTGAAGGGTAGTCTCACCAACAATCCTACCAGTTCAGCAATCAGGTATCAACACGGAACGATAATTCACCACGTTGCAACAGACGCTACTTGTACAGAGGCGGCAACCAAAGAATATTGGCAATGCCAGGACTGCCTTAAGACTTATTCCGACAGCCAATTGACCAAGGAATTGACAGATGTAACGGACGCAGAGCATCCTGCCCTTGGACACGACAACAATGAGGATGGCTATTGCAAGCGTTGCCAGCATTATGTGGCTGTGAAGCCTTCAGAGGATAATGGGGTATACCTGATAGCCAAACCTTGCCATTTGGCGTGGTTCCGTGACTATGTGAACGGAACTATCGTGGACGAAGGCGGAGTAGCTGGAACTACTCACCCTTCGGCATCTGCCATGCTAACTGCGGATATCGACCTAAAGAACTATTGCCATGCGGCTGAAGGTGGCAAGGAACTCTTGAGCTGGATTCCGATAGGCAATTACTATAATCGATGGAAGGGAAATATGAACGGTCAGGGACACACCATCTCCAATCTCTATATCAAGACAGCACAAGACTATGTGGGGCTTTTCGGCTATACTGACGGTGCGACTATCCAAGACCTTATCTTTGACAATGCCAAGGTGGAGAATGTGAACACAACAAATGCGAATACATATTACACCGGTATCTTGGCAGGATCTGCACACGGGTATTCTCCATCACATATAAAGGGCATTAAAACCACAAAGAATTGTACTGTAATAGGACAAGAAGATACTGGCGGTATTGTTGGATTTGCCAAAATAAATCTCGAAAACTGCGAGAATCACTCCAGCGTGAAGGGTACAAAGATCGTTGGCGGAATTGTTGGTTATATCAGTTATAACAACATCAAGTGCTGCACCAATTATGGAACCGTTGAAAACAATATTACCAATATTGGTGGAATCATAGGGTATGCTTATGGAACAAGTATCGAAGATTGCGCCAACTATGGCAAGATTACAAGCACAGGTCGGTGTGCCGGTGGCATAGCAGGACAAACAGTGGCTAACAGCAGTATCCAGAATGTATTCAGTTATGGAGATGTGACGAATAATAAGAATACAAATCTTTATCCAGGAATCATTATAGGTAATATAGGGCGGGGTACACTAACCGCAAAGGGTATTGCAGCTTACAACAAGGAGGCATTGCTAAATAATTCATCTGAGAACATCAAAATAGTTGGTACAGGAACTCTGACTTTCGATGACGGAAAGGTAGAAGCGAACGTGGTCAAGGCATTCACCAAACAGCAGATAGAGAGCGGTGAGGTGGCTTATTTGCTTGCCGAAGGCAAAGTATTAGGCGAGCAGGTATGGGGACAGCAGTTAGGCAAGGACCAATATCCCGTTCCCGGCTCTGACAATAAAGTAATCAAGGCTGCACAGGGCGACAAGGATGCAAATGGCAACGATACATATTGGGCAACATTCAGCAATCCGACAAACGATGTAAGCCTTTCTGTTCCGTCAGACAGAACGCTTAAGGTCTACAACGCAACGGTAAGCGGTGGCAAGATGACATTGACAGAACGCAACGACACCCAAGTGGCAAAGGACGAGGGTGTGCTACTGAAGACTGACGGAGAGTATGTCAATGCAAAGGCAAACGAGACAAATGAGTTGGCAAAAGCTTCCCCTGATGAAAACCACCTTGTGGCTACACCAGCTGAAGCTAAGACTGTAACAGCAGAAACTGGTTGTAAACTCTATCGTCTCACGTATAAAAATGCTACAAATAAAGAACGTCTCGGCTTCTACCTCAGTGTGGACAAAGCTAACAATAGCAGCGACGGAACAAGCCTCAAAGCGACTCCTGGAAAGGCTTATCTGCAAGTATCTGAAAATGAAGCAAAAGACCCATCATCGGCATCACTCGCTCGCAGCTTTGTATTCGGTGGCGGCAACGAGACAACAGGCATAGAGGGAATCACCATTATGGGTACTGACGTGCAGCGTCATGGCACTATTGAAGGAATCTTCGACCTCCAAGGTAGAAAGATAAGCAACCCGACAAAGGGCATATACATAAAGAACAACAAGAAAGTAGTAATCAAATAAAAATAGCACAATATGAAGAAAGAATATATAAAACCAGAAATGCAGGTGCATAAGATAAAAGCCCAACAGTTGCTGGCAGGGTCAGAAACTCCTGGTTTCAATAATGGACAAAGTCCAGAAGATGGAAATGAAGATATGTGGTAAAGTCCTAAGCTGACAGGAATACCAATCATCTGAAAAAACAACCCATACTTTGCGGTTGTTCCAAGGGTCTATATACCACGAAGAACAGGTGGTGTATAGACTTGTTGAGTGTTGAATGTTGAGTGTTGAATGAAAGAAATATGACGACAAAGAAAAAGGGCGCATCCGGATTGGATGCGCCCTAACTTGTTAAATAAATTCGGAGGGATTCTGCTCTTGGAAAACCCTCTTAATGGAAGAGAATCAGGAAGCATCCAGGAGGTACTGGAGCTTCGTGGCATCAAAACACGGACAGGCTTTCTGAACGCCAGGCAAATCGCGATGCCCCAGGATGGTACGGATGCCCGGAAAACGGTGGTGAAGATCCTGAATCAGATGCTTCATCGACTCCTTCTGCTCAGGAGTGCGGGTGTCGCTGATGCAACCCGATGGCGAAAGACCACCCTCGTAACAGATGCCTATGCTGTGCGCATTGTAACCGAGGGCATGAGAGCCCATACGCTCTACCGGGCGACAGGCATGAACCACTCCATCCAGCGTGATGTAGAAATGGTAGCCGATGTCAGTCCAGCCGTTGTTATGAACATGGTCGTAGCGCAGCATCTTCATCGTATAACGGTGATCGCAGCGGCTGCCGCTGCAATGCACCACTATCATATCGATGTCTCTCATAGGCATCACTCTAAAGTCCACCTGCCGAAACGCCCAACGCCCCGAGGAGAGCTGTCAGTACGGTTACTGCAAACTTGAGAATCTCATTCCATTTCTGCTTGTTCTTTTCTGTCATAATCTATTCTGTTTTAAAAGGTTAATTATTCTAATCCGTCTCCAGTGTCACCATTGCCAGTGCTGCCTGTGCCGCCAGTCTGCTCGCCTGAGGTGTTGCCACCCGTGGTTTCGCCGCCTGAAGCAGCATTGTCCTTGGCAGGCTTTTTCTTAGCCTCCTCGATGTCGAGGGTCTTGGCACCCTCCTTCTCAGCCTTGAGGGCAGCCTTCTGTACGGCACGTGATGCAACCTGCTCAAACTCCATACCTACGAAGATGTTGGCAAGATCGCTGCCCGGGATAAACTGGATGTTCACACCCTTGATGTTGATGTCGCTCTTAAATTCGGCTGCGGTTGCCGCACCCTCACTGGTAAGCTGGAGGCGGAACTTGCCCAACTCGCCGAAATCAATCTGGTTGCCTCGCTGCAACTCGATGACCATGTTCTCCTGCATACTGACCAGAACGGCTGTTACATCCGCATAGGATACAGTGGTCTGCATAGAGATCAACTTCGCGAACTTCTTGAGCGAAATGGAGTCTTTCATCTGAGCACGGGCGTAGAAAAGAGGAACTCCTGCTTTGTCACCAAATTTTGACGCAAGCTTTACTAAACTGTAATTAATTGCCATAATACATAAAATTTTAAAATTGTGAATAATCATGTTGTGCACCGGTCTCTTCCCGAATGCTGATACAAAGATACAACATCGGCGGAGTCCTAGTTGTCCACTTTGGTACGATAAGTACCAGTTGTGCACTATTTGGCTCAATTATGTATACTTTTGCACGCAAGCGTATGCTGCAGAATATTCAAGTGGCTCAGTTAACTTACTCAAGTGGCTCAGTTAACTTACTCAAGTGGCTCAATCAGCTTACTCAAGTGGCTCTGTCAGATTACTCAAGTGGCTCAATCAGCGAGTCCAGCCGTCTGAGTAAGCGAATCCAGCCGTCTGCGTAACCCAGTTCAGCCATATCCTTAACCCGACGCAGCCACATCAGTTGGTAAACGGAAGAACATCATTTTTTCACCTCATTTGGGTGGGCAATGACTACCAGAGAGAATTACCCTTTTTTAATGACTACCAGATCCAATAATAGGTACCATCAGAGCCAATCTTGTGTCTTCTAATATGCCCGAATGACTACCAGATAGAATCTTTAAAATACAAAATACTGAATATCAGGTAGTTAGGTGCTGATTTTTCTTCCCTACATTATACCAAGTATATTATATATATACGTTTACATTTTTTACATTATACGTAATACGTGAGGAAAAAGATTTTTTTTTCAACAAATCAGCTTTTAAAATGCATTTTTTCTCTTCAAAAATTTGCATAAGTCTGAAATTAATATTACTTTTGCAACATGAAAGCGCGGAGAATGTGATTCTCCTCCCGATGAAGGACACCGAGCTTGCCCCAATCGGTAGGCCACTAACAATTTAAAGAGAAAAACGAAAATGGAAAAATTAAATCATATCATGGTATGGATTAAGCTGACGAGCCGGGGGCATAAAGAAAAACCGCCAGGCGTTTCTTTCTACGCCTGGCGGTCTTGATATTTCACAGAATAAGAACTTAGTTTTTCTTCCAAAGCTTGGTCATATCCTCCAGTGTCTTACCCTTGGTCTCAGGAACGAGCTTCCATACAAAGATGGCAGCGAGGATACAGATAACACCATACAGGCCATAGGTGAACCAATAGCCCAGGCTGTTAGCCATCGGAACGAAAGAGGTAGAAACAATCCAGTTGAAAATCCACTGGAAGGCTACGGCAATCGCTACGGCAGCACCACGAATCGTATTAGGGAATACCTCGGCGATAAGTACCCAGCAGATTGGTCCCCAAGAGAACATGAACGATGCAGAGTAAACCATGATGGATACCATGCACAACAACTGCAGATTAGGATTACCGAAGGTGATGGCTACACCGATGGCACCCAATGCCATGCCCAGAGAACCGGTAATGAGCAAAGGCTTACGTCCCAACTTCTCTACCGTAAAGATGGCTACACAGGTGAAACCGAGGTTCACGATACCATTGAATACGGTCAATACCATCGGATTGTCAAAGCCCATAGCCTCATAGATACGAGGAGCATAATAAAGCACGGCATTGATACCTACAGCCTGCTGGAATACAGAGAGCATCACACCTACGAAGATACAGAGCACACCGTAAGTAAGCAGTTTCTCCTTCTTCTCAGTAACCGTATTCTTGATGTCATCCAAAATCTTCTTAGCCTCCTCAGCACCATTGATGCGAGCCAGGATACGCTCAGCCTTCGCATCCTGACCAACCATGGCAAGATAACGGGGAGTCTCAGGAACAAAGCAGATAAGCAGAGCAAACAAACCCGCAGGAACCATCTCAGAACCAAACATATAGCGCCATCCGGTTTCAATAGCCCAGGCTGCCTCGCCACCATTCAGAATCTGGTTCATACCGTTGCCCACACTCTGGATAGCAGGAGCAATATGATCGCCAAGAATGAAGAAGTTGACGAAATAAACCACCAGCTGACCGAAGATGATGGCAAACTGGTTCCAGCTGACCAACATACCACGGATGTTGCTAGGCGCTATCTCACCGATATACATCGGGCACACAGCAGATGCCAGACCCACACCGATACCGCCAATCACACGATAGAGGTTGAACACGATGAGAAGCGTAAGATTAGGTTCGCCCTTTGGCAACACCAAAGACTCAGGACACATAGATCCCCATGCAGAGATGAAGAACATCACACCCGCAAAGATCAGCGAACGCTTACGGCCCCAGTTAGAAGCCAGCACACCCGAAAGCGCCGAACCGATGATACAACCAATCAGGGCACTGGAAGAAGTGAATCCATGCCAGAAATCGGTATAGGTGAAATCCTCAGCACCCATGAAGAATGCCTGCAAACCCTTCTCGGCTCCCGATATCACAGCGGTATCATAACCGAAAAGCAAGCCGCCCAAAACGGCTACCATCACAATTGAAATAAGATAGGCTCTTGAGCCCGTTTGTTTTTGTTCCATTATTCTTAGGTTTAAATTTTAATCAATTTTCTGTAGAATAGCGTAGCATTTACCGGCAGGAAATCTTCTTTTTTCATGCCAAAAATCAATCTCCACCTAATAATATACGTTTTTTCTTTATAAATATTACGTTCAACATGCGGTTTTCCCCTATTTTTTTTGTAAATTTGCACCAAAATAAGAAGAAACATAGAATTTAGGTAATATGAACATAGCAGATTTTCTACATCAGCAGGGCGATAAGCGAGGCTTTTCGTTCGAGGTTTTACCTCCGCTGAAAGGTAACGGAACAGCAGCACTCTTCCGTACCATCGATGCGCTGAGCGAGTTTGGTCCTCGCTTTATCAACATCACTACGCACCATAGCGAGTATGTATACAAGGAACTGGAAAACGGTCTCCTCACTCGCCAGCGTGTGCGCCGCCGCCCGGGCACCGTGGCCATCGCAGGCGCTATACAGAACAAGTACGACATACCTGTCATCCCTCATATTATCTGCAGCGGTGCTACGAAGGAAGACATCGAGTACGAACTGCTCGACCTCCAGTTTCTTGGCATCAGCAACATTCTCGTTCTGCGAGGAGACAAGGCGAAAGAAGACCGGCAGTTTACACCAACCGAGAATGGGCATACCCATGCTACCGACCTCCTGAAGCAGGTGAATCAGTTTAATGAAGGTTTCTTCTTTGACGGCACACCCATCAAGCACCCGGGCGACAAGTTCTGCTGCGGTGTAGCCTGCTATCCGGAGAAACATGAAGAGGCGCCAAACCTCGAAATGGATATGCAGCATCTGCTGGAGAAACAACAGTTGGGCGCAGCGTATGCCGTTACCCAGCTCTTCTACGACAATGAGAAGTTCTATGCTTTCGTTGAAAAGGCTCGGCAGATAGGCGTAACCATCCCTATCATTCCTGCCATCAAGCCTTTCGCCAAGTTGAGCCAGCTCACTGTAGTGCCGAAAACCTTCCACTGCGATATTCCTGAAGAACTCGCACAGGAGGTAATGAAATGTAAAACTGACGATGATGCCAAGCAGCTCGGTATCGAGTGGACTACCGCTCAGGTGCAAGATCTCTTCGAACATGGTTACAACAATGTTCACTTCTTCACCGTATCGGCTGTAGACAGCGTCAAGCAAATAGCAAAAATTCTGTTTTAAATGCAAAGAAATGAAGTTATAGGTCAGCAAGAAGTATGGAACCGTCTCATGGAGATGGTTCAGGAGAACCGTTTGCCCCATGCGCTGATGTTCTGCGGCCCGCAGGGTTGCGGCAAACTGGCGATGGCACTGGCTTTTGCCAGCTATCTTCTGGGCGATTCACCGATGCTCAGGAAATGGGAACATCCGGACCTCCACTTCACCTTTCCTACCATCAAGACCGCCAATATGGGCAGCGAACACAAACCGGTGAGCCTCGACTTCATCAAGGAATGGAGAGAGCTGCTGCTTTCTAAAGGTCCCTATATCCAGATTAGCGACTGGATGCTGAAGATGGGCAAGACGGATGCCGACTATAACAAACAGGCTATCATCACTGCCGAAGAAACCGATGCCATCTCTCACGAACTGATGATGATGTCGAGTCAGGGCGGATACAAGATCAGTCTGATATGGCTCCCGGAACGTATGAACATCCAGAGTGCCAACAAGATACTGAAACTGCTGGAGGAACCGCCACGCCAGACGGTGTTCCTGCTGGTGAGCGAGAATCCGGAACTGCTGCTCGAAACCATCAGAAGTCGTACACAGCGCATCGACTTCAAAAAGATAGAAACAGCAGAGATGGAAAAAGCGCTGACAGAACGGAGGGCACTGGAGCCAGACATGGCACACCGCATAGCCCGTATCGCAAACGGCAACTGGAACCTCGCACTCGAAGAACTGGATGCAGGTAACGAAAACCGGCAGCATCTCGACATGTTCATCATGCTGATGCGACTGGCTTACATGCGCAAGATAGGTGATCTCAAGAAGTGGACCGATGTAATTGCAACCTTCGGAAGAGAAAAGCAGAAACGCATGCTCGACTACTTTATGCACATGCTCAGAGAAAGTTTCATGTACAACTTCCGGAATCCGGAACTGAGTTACATGACGCAGGATGAGGAGGACTTTGCCAAGAACTTTGCCCGCTTCATCAACGAGGCAAACATCATTGACATCTCCAACCTCTTCGAAGACAGCAAGCGCATGATTTCGCAAAATGCCAATGCCAAAATCGTTTTCTTCGATATGGCGCTCAAAATCATCGTCCTCCTTTTAAGGAAGTGAAGAGTGAAGAATGAAGAATTCAAATGAATAACGGGGCAGATGCCTGGTCATTATTCATTGTACATTATAAATTATACATTATAAATTAGACGATCGTGGATTACAAAAATATGAAATTCAGGATGTGTAACGGCTGCGACCGTGGTCTGTGCGCTAAGGGCGTAGGAAGACAGGACAGACAGCTCAACACATACGACTGGCTTGCCGATGTACCCGGCAATGCTGAAAGTACTGACCTCGTGGAGGTACAGTTCAAGAATACCCGTAAGGGATATTACCACAATGTGAATAACCTCGACCTGAAGAAGGGCGATATAGTGGCGGTAGAGGCTAACCCAGGTCACGATATCGGTGTGGTTACGCTGACCGGAAGACTGGTAAAACTCCAGATTAAGAAGGCAAACCTCAAGTCGCAGGATGATATCAAGCGTATCTACCGTATCGCCAAGCAGGTGGATCTTGACAAATGCAAGGAGGCTAAGAGCCGTGAACACGGCACCATGATCCAGAGCCGCCAGATAGCCAAAGATCTCGGACTGAAGATGAAAATAGGTGATGTAGAATATCAGGGAGACGGCAACAAGGCTATCTTCTATTACATCGCTGACGAACGTGTGGACTTCCGCCAGCTCATCAAGGTTCTTGCCGATACCTTCCATGTACGCATTGAGATGAAACAGATCGGTGCACGTCAGGAAGCAGGCCGCATCGGTGGAACGGGTCCTTGCGGCAGAGAACTCTGCTGCGCTACCTGGATGAAGAACTTCATCAGCGTCAGTACCAATGCAGCACGCTATCAGGACATTTCTCTGAATCCTCAGAAACTTGCCGGTATGTGCGCCAAACTGAAGTGCTGTCTCAACTACGAGGTAGACAGCTATGTAGAGGCTAGCAGAAAGTTGCCGCCTAAGGATGCCGTACTGCAGACTGCCGACGGTGATTTCCATCAGTTCAAGGTGGATATCCTGGCAGGTCTTATCACCTACTCTTCTGACAAGAACCTTGCTTCCAACCTCGAAACCATCAGCATCGAGCGTGCCAAGGCTATCATCGAAATAAACCGTCAGGGCGAGAAGCCATTGAGTCTGCTGGAAGACGGTAAGGCAAAACCTGTAGCCAAGCCAATCGACCTGCTTGCCGAAGCTGATTTGAGCCGCTTTGACAAGGCTAAGAAAAAGAAGAAGAAGAACAATAAGAATAAGGGACCTCGTCAGCAGGAGGGAGACAACAAGCCTCAGAAGAACGAGAACCGCGCGCAGAATGGCGACAACAAACCTCAGAAGAATGAAGGCAAGCCAAACAACCAGCGCCGCGACAACCGTAATCAGGGCAATCATCCTAAGGGTGACAACCGCCAGCCAAGAAACGACAGACGGCCTAACAAGGGCAACAAGCCGCAGAATGGCAACAAACCACAGGGTGGAAACAAGCCACAAGGCAACAATGCCCCTCAGAATGGCAACAAGCCTCAAGGCAATAATATCCCGCAGGGTGGAAACAAGCTACAAGGCAATAATGCTCCACAAGGCAATAACGCCCCACAAGAATAAAGAATAGGAGCTAGAAAAAGATGAAAAAGACTGTTTATTTCATCGTTTTGACAGCGATCGTTCACATTCTCTCTGCCTGCAGCGGTTCGACCGTATACGATGAGTATGCCCATACACCGATTGCAGGATGGGAGAAGAACGACACCCTATCATTCGAAGTATCACCTCTACTCGAGGCGGGGCATTACAAGCAAAGCTTAGGACTTCGCATTACAGGTGCCTATCCGTTCATGGGACTTACGCTCATCGTAGAACAGACGGTTTATCACCGAAACAGGAAAATACCGGGCGAATGCAAGATAGATACGGTCAACTGCCAGCTGATTGACAACAACGGTGTGAGCAAAGGACAGGGTATCAGCTACTATCAGTATAACTTCCCCATCAACATCTATCAGATGCATCAGGGCGATTCCATACACGTAGCCATCAGACATGATATGAAAAGAGAAATCCTCCCCGGTGTGAGTGACATCGGCATCAAGATTTCCAAGATACAATAAAAAAAGAGTGAGCAGATTGTTAATGAATCTGTTCACTTTTTTTTTTTAACTTCTCACTAAATTCCTTCCCGCATCAATTCGCAAGAAGATGAAAAGAAGGATGGTAAATCCCCATAACGAACTACCACCATAACTGAAGAATGGCAGCGGAATACCGATAACCGGTGTTAAACCCAGCACCATTCCCACATTAATAAACAGGTGGAAAAGGAATACCGACAGGACACAATATCCGTAGATACGACCGAATTTATAAGGTTGCCGCTCAGCCAGATGCATCAACCGCAATATCAAAGCCAGGAAAAGCAGCAGCACGCCTGCCGAACCGAGGAAACCTTCCTCCTCACCTACCGTACAGAAGATAAAGTCTGTATCCTGCTCAGGCACGAACTTCAGTTTGGTCTGCGTACCATTGAGGAAACCTTTTCCCTGAAGTCCGCCGGAACCAATGGCAATCTCACTCTGATGTACGTTATATCCCGCACCTGCCAAATCTTCATCCAGTCCCAACAATACGTTGATACGCACTCGCTGGTGAGGTTCCATCACATGATTCAACACATAATCGGCTGAATAGAAGAATGCGATACTTCCCAACGAAAAGATGGAGATGAGGAAGTAATTCCGGAACCGGGTTCTCAGTCCCTGATAAACCAGGAATCCTATGAGCATAGCACACAGGAAGAGCTGGATCCACACAATGTCGAACGGAATGACATAGGTAGAAAAAAGCACGAAGAGCAGCGTAATGCCTACCGAATAGGAAAGGATCATCAGTGCCTGTTTCCTGTCGCCCGTATAGGAGTTCACCATGCCAGCCGTAAAAATCTGCACCAGCAGAAGCACGACAAACTTACCCACAGAAGTATAGGTATCCCACATCATCACGTTCTCATACTTCACACCCACTACGAAGTAAGCCACCATCGACACGCCGGTAAAGAGAATGGCACCCGGCATTCCTTCGCGGTAAAGCATGAGGAAGAATGAAAGATAAACCAGGGCAGAACCCGTTTCGCGCTGACCTACGATACAGAGCATCGGCAGAACGATAATGCCTACGGCTGCCATGAAATGCTTCAGGTTCTGCATACTGAAACCATAGCTTGACATAAACTTGGCTACCGCCAGAGCCGTAGCAAACTTACCAAACTCAGCCGGTTGCAGTCGGAGCGGTCCCAACACCAGCCAGGAGTGGGAACCCTTGATGCTATGCGGATTGAATATCGTAGCAAAGAGCAAGAGTATCAGGACACCATAGATGACATACGAGAAGGTATCGTAAAACCGGTCATCTAGCAGCAGGATTACCAATCCCAGTGCTATGGATGTGCCAATCCATATAATCTGCATACCCGAGCGGGCACCCAGACTGAATATCTCGTTGTCACCATAGTTATAGCTGGCTCCACAGACGCTCACCCATCCGAAGATGAGGAGTGCCAGATAAAGACCTATCGTCCACCAGTCAAGTGAAGCAAGCACACTAGGTTGTTTATTATCGATCATAATCTATAAACTATCAACTGTTAACTGAAAACTATCTACTGCTTAATCCGTAGGCGATTCTACGGGCCTGCATCTCTGCTGCCCTGCGCTCAGAATCAGGAGATAACTTACCCTTGAGATACTGCTCCATCATCAGACCGCCGATAGGCACACCATAGTCAGCACCCCAACCACCATTCTCTACATACACGGCAATGGCAATCTTCGGGTTGTTCATCGGAGCAAAGCCCATGAATACAGAGTGGTCATGGCCACGGTTCTGTGCCGTACCCGTCTTGCCGCAAGCTTCGAAATCGTAGCGGCCGAGCAGCTTACAGGTTCCCTTCAGTGCCGAACTTCTCATACCGGCTACCACATAGTTGTAAGCCCGTCGGGAAGCCTTGGTATAATGGCGTCGGGTATAGAGCGTATCAAGCGGTTCGCCCTTCACCTTTCTCACTACATGAGGCACATAATAGTATCCCCTGTTGGCAATGGTAGCACCCAGGTTGGCTATCTGCAACGGCGTAAGGTTAACCTCACCCTGACCGATAGAAATACTGATTACCGTCAGTCCGTTCCATGAACCATTGTAAGCCTTATCATAGAACTGTGCATTCGGAATCAGACCGCGTTTCTCGCCAGGCAAGTCGATGCCCAACTTATAGCCGAATCCCATGCTCACCATATAATTTTTCCATACGGTCATCGCATTCTGTACGCTGCCATACTTCTTGCGGTTACCTATCATATAGTAAAGACCCCAACAGAAGTAACCGTTACAAGAGGTACTGATGGCATCAACCAGCGAAATAGGCGACGGGTGACCATGACAGCCCACATGCAGACCCTTATAAGAGAAACCATGATTACATGGGAATGCTGTTCCCGGTGTGATGATACCTTCAGTAAGATAGGTCAGCGCCTGGCTGGTCTTAAAGGTAGAACCCGGAGGATACTGACCCTGAATACTACGGTTCAGGAGCGGTTTCCAAGGATTATGCGAGAGCCACTTGTGCATCTTGCCGCGGTTTCTACCCACCAGACGTCTTGGATCGTAAGAAGGAGAAGAAACCATAGCCAGCACATCGCCCGTTCTAGGATCAATGGCAACGATACTGCCGATTTTACCCTGGAGCAGACGTTCGCCCAAGGCTTGCAACTTGACATCCAATCCCAGCGTCAAGTCCTTTCCTGCCACAGGTTTCTGGTCGAGTTTACCATTCTGATAGCTACCCTGTATTCTTCCGTGGGCATCTCTCAGCATGATCTTCACACCCTTCTCACCACGCAGCTGCTTCTCATAAAACTTCTCGATACCCAGTTTTCCGATATAGTCACCAGCCTGATAGTAGTCATCATCTTCAATATCGCTTTGCGAAACCTCACCCACATCACCCAGCACATGGGCTGCATAAGGGTAGGTATATTCTCTGACGGTACGTTTCTGGACATAGAAACCGGGGAATCGGAACATCTTCTCCTGGAACACACTGAAATCCCGGTCGCTCAGCTGTCCCATAAAAAGCTGCTGGGTATAGCGCGAATAGCCCGGGTTCTTAGAGCGGTCCTTGATATCGTTCATTCGCTTGATAAAAAACTCTTTCGTAATACCCAGCGAATTACAGAAATCCATCGTATCAAGTCGGCCGCTCTCCTCGTTCATGACCACCATCAGGTCGTAAGACGGCTGATTATACACCAGCAGCTTACCATTACGGTCGTAAATGGCACCACGGGCGGGAAACTCAATATGCTTCAAGAAGGCATTACTGTCGGCATTCTTCTTGTAGTCGTCGCTCATAATCTGAAGCGTAAACAGACGAATCATGTAAATGACCACAATAGCTATGGCCACTCCACCGATAACGAATCTACGTTTTTCAAGATTGTAATCCAACATACCTTATTATATATAGCAAACTAAAAATCGTGTTCTTTTCTCTCTCATCACTTATCCGGAATCTTACTTTCTGAAACTTTCTGTCGCCATCACCAATATATAAGTGATAACCGTACTTCCGCCTATACATTCCAACCAGTGAACCCAATTAAAGAAATTGAATGTTTCGAGTGTAAAGAACAATAGATTATAAACGAGAATGATGAAGAATACGTACCAGCAATATGCACCTACGCCGATAGAACGCATGGACGGTTCCAGATCGTCGGCGCTGTCACGCGGTACGAAAAGTTCAAACAAATAAGGTTGTAGCAGTCCTACGGCAGTCATCGAAGCTGCTGCAACACCTGGCGTATTGGCAAATACGTCCACACAAAGCCCCATCATAAAGCACCACAATAACACCGCCCATTTAGGATGGTTGCGGCGGAAATGCAGTACCATAATGATATACAGCAAGGGGGTGGCACAATTGAATAGATGAATATGATTAAACACCAATCCCTGTACCAGCACGAGCACCACAAAGGTAGCTAGTCTTTTCACTAAATCTATACTCATTGCTTTTTATATCCTCTTACTATACGTCATTATTGATTATTGTCTCCATTTGTTGCGATGCTATCCTGTGCTGCACGCATAATCTCCAACCGCTCTTTCATGGCGGCATCATCAATTACACATACATCACGCAGACGGGCAAAATCGGTAGAGAGGCGAAGTTGTACGCGATACGACAGTCCATCGGCGGAGTTGAACACGTGCAATATCCTGCCTACTCTCACTCCAGGAGGGAATACAGCAGAATAGCCACTCGTTACCACATAGTCACCCAATTTAAAGTGAGCATGACGTGGCACCTCTTCCAGATAGGCAAGGTCAGACACACCACCCTTCCAGCGCAGATAGCCAAAATAGCCTCTATTCTGAATCATACAACTGATGTTCGACTTCGTGTTCAATACCGGAATCACGATAGCGTAATGTTCTGCCACCAGATACACGATACCCACAACACCCGTACCGCTGATTACACCCATATCCTTGTGGATGCCATCTGCGCTACCCTTGTCAATTGTCATCAGGTTGCCGGGTTTATCGATACTATTCGCCACCACCTTAGCCGGAATCAGACGATAGTTTCTCAGCAATGCAAACTGGTCACGATGGTAGATGCTGCTATCCTTGGTCACGCACACGAGACTGTCGGAAAGTTTCTGCACCTCCTGTTCGAGATACGCATTGCGCTGTGTCAGTTCCTGGTTCACCTTGGTAAGTGAGAAGAATGTTTCTACATTCGCATCCCATTCATACAACTTACCCGTTACGGCATTAGCCGAGGAGAACCAGGCACTGCCCTGATAGCTGTTATACTGAAACAACAGCACCATACTCACCACCTCAAGAATCAGGAAGACAAACCAATGGTTGTATTTCGCTAAAAACTCTAAAAGGTTGCGCATACTTTATTCTTACTATTAGAATAAGTTCTGATTATCTCATCAAGAATGAGAATCGGTCTACATTCTTCAACGCAATACCAGCACCCTTGGCAACACTGTGCAATGGATCTTCTGCGATGTGGAATGGGATATTGATCTTATCCTGCAAACGCTTGTCGAGACCGCGGAGCAAAGCACCACCACCAGAGAGCCAGATACCATTCTTCACGATATCGGCATAGAGCTCAGGAGGTGTGTTCTCCAATGCTGAGAGCACAGCGTTCTCAATCTTTGCCACGGTCTTATCCAGACAGTGAGCAATCTCCTGGTAGCATACAGGTACCTCCATAGGCAACGCTGTAATACGGTTAGGACCATGTACGATGAAATCTTCTGGAGCCTCATCACCCAGATCGGTCAGAGCTGAACCCACATGAATCTTGATACGCTCAGCCATACGCTCAGAAACCTTCACGTTGTGCTGACGGCTCATATATTCCTGGATATCGGCAGTAAGGTCGTCACCGGCTGTACGGATTGAGTTGTTCGATACGATACCACCCAATGAGATGACAGCGATTTCGGTAGAACCACCACCTATATCAACAATCATATTACCCTCTGGAGCCTCAACATCGATACCGATACCGATAGCGGCAGCCATTGGCTCAAAAATCAAATATACATCACGTCCGTCGGCATGCTCGGCAGAGTCGCGCACAGCACGAAGCTCAACCTCGGTAGAACCAGAAGGTACACCGATAACCATACGGAGTGAAGGAGAGAAGAGACGGCTACCAGTATGAACCATCTTAATCAATCCACGCATCATCTGCTCACAGGCAGTAAAGTCGGCAATCACGCCATCACGCAATGGTCTGATAGTACGGATATTATCATGAGTCTTCTCGTACATCATCTTAGCCTTCTCGCCCACAGCAATCATCTTGTCGGTGCGGCGGTCAAGGGCTACAACAGAAGGTTCATCCACTACAATCTTATCATCACTGATAATGATGGTATTGGCTGTACCCAAGTCCATTGCGATTTCCTGAATAAATGAAAAAAATCCCATTTCGTTTCTAAATTATTTTAAGCTTAAAATTTTCTTTTTATTTAAGGAGTTAAGGAGTTAAAGGAGCATAGAAGCCACGGCAACAGTCTGTCATATACGGGGGATGGAATCCCCGCAGACACTTGTCCTGACTTCTTCCACTTCTTAACTCCTTAACTACTTTATTTTTCCGAGAGTTTACTTAGCAAACCATGCATGGATTGCAGTATCGTAGTGAGAGCTTACACCGAATGCACGCTCTGCAAACATCTTGCGGTCTTCGATATCAGTCTCAGCACCCTTCTTCTTCAGGATATCGAGCAATACGCTGTATTCTGCCTTGCTAGGAACGATTACCACGTCCTTGAAGTTTTTGGCACCTGCACGAATCAAAGAGATACCGCCAATATCGATTTTCTCGATGATATCAGCATCGCTAGCACCGCTAGCTACAGTCTGTTCGAAAGGATACAAGTCTACGATGACGAGATCGATAGAAGGGATTTCGTATTCCTTCATCTGCTCCTGGTCACCCTCGTTGTCACGGCGAGCCAAGATACCTCCAAATATTTTAGGATGAAGAGTCTTTACGCGACCACCCAAGATAGATGGATAGGTAGTGACCTCCTCAACTTTCTCGCATTCATAACCCAAAGATTCGATAAACTTCTGGGTACCACCAGTACTCAGGAACTTTACACCCTCTTCATTCAACTTGGCGAGCAATTCGTCCAAGCCATCCTTGTGGAAGACAGACACCAACGCTGTCTTGATTTTCTTTGTTTCAGCCATTGAACTTATAAATTATAATTTATGATGGTGCAAAGGTACGAAGATTATTTTGATTACACAACATTTCCCCCCATAAAATAGCATTATTTAAAGGATATTTAAAAGATAATTGAGAGAAATCAAGAAATAAGCAATCTGAGCGAATTCTAATTCTATCATTTCTTCGCGTACTGAACTTTCGCAAGTAAGCCCCACACGCCCTGAAAGGAACCTGGGTCTTCAGGGCGTGCTGCTTCTGGAGCATTTGGGCCTTCAGCCCGTACTCAAACCGCCTTCTTCTGTCATTCTGTCCGAAAATATCTCTTATTTCTATCTTTTATCTACCCAAAACAAGACAGATTGTCAGTAAATCACTGATTTTCAACGAATAGGCATAAGTTTCGCTAAAGGATGGGAGGAACGCACCGGGAGGTTTCCGAAGAGGAGATTCCGGTGCTCATCCAAATAACACAAATATGAATATATAATATAAGAAAGGAGATATTAATATGACATTCGACAAATTTACAATCAAGGCGCAGGAGGCGGTACAGGAAGCCGTAAACATTGCGCAGCGAAATGGTCAGCAAACCATCGAACCGGTGCATCTGCTTAGCGGTATCCTTGAAAAGGCTACCGATGTGACCAACTACATCTTCCAGAAGTTGGGCATGAACGGACAGCAAATCGCCATGCTCTTGCGTCAGGAGATGCAACATCTGCCTCGTGTGCAGGGCGGCGGTCAGCCGTACCTCAGCAACGAGACTAACCAGATACTGATGAATGCCGAGGATACCGCCAAGAAAATGGGCGACGAGTTCGTTAGCGTAGAACCTATCCTGTTGGCTATCGTACAGGGCAACTCTACTGCTGCACGTATTCTGAAGGATGCTGGTGCAAATGCCAAAGATATGCTCGCTGCCATCCAGGCACTGAGACAGGGACAGAGCGTAAAATCACAAAGCGCTGATGATAACTATCAGAGTTTGGAGAAATATGCGAAAAACCTTGTAGAACAGGCAAGAAGCGGCAAGCTGGACCCAGTTATCGGACGTGATGAGGAAATAAGAAGAGTACTCCAGATTCTGTCACGAAGAACCAAGAACAACCCTATCCTGATAGGTGAGCCTGGTACAGGTAAGACCGCCATCGTAGAAGGTCTTGCCGAGCGTATCGTGCGTGGCGATGTACCGGAGAATCTGAAGAACAAGCAACTCTATTCTCTCGATATGGGTGCATTGGTAGCCGGTGCCAAATATAAGGGCGAGTTCGAGGAGCGTCTTAAGAGCGTCATTAAAGAGGTAACCAACGCCAACGGCCAGATTATCCTCTTCATCGATGAGATTCACACGCTGGTAGGTGCTGGCGGTGGCGAGGGTGCCATGGATGCAGCCAACATTCTGAAGCCAGCCCTGGCTCGTGGTGAACTGAGAGCCATCGGTGCTACTACCCTCAACGAGTATCAGAAGTACTTCGAGAAGGATAAGGCGCTGGAACGCCGTTTCCAGACCGTCATGGTCAATGAGCCTGACGAGGTAGACGCCATCAGTATCCTCCGTGGTATCAAGGAGCGCTACGAAAACCATCATAAGGTACGTATTCAGGATGATGCCTGCATCGCAGCCGTCAAGTTATCAGAGAGATACATCTCTGACAGATTCCTACCTGATAAGGCTATCGACCTGATGGATGAGGCAGCAGCCAAACTGAGAATGGAGCGTGACTCTGTACCAGAAGAACTGGATGAGATTACCCGCCATTTGAAGCAGTTGGAGATTGAGCGTGAGGCAATCAAGCGCGAGAATGACCAGCCTAAGATTCAGCAGTTGGATAAGGAAATTGCAGAATTGAAGAATCAGGAGCATGACTTCCGTGCTAAATGGGAAGGCGAAAAAGCGCTCGTCAACAAGATTCAGCAGGATAAGCAGGAGATAGAAAACCTGAAGTTTGAGGCTGAACGCATGGAGCGCGAAGGCAATTACGAACGCGTAGCTGAAATACGCTATTCTAAACTGAAGGCGCTCGAGGATGACATCAAGAAGATTCAGGAGCAGCTGAAGAGTACACAGGGTGGCGCAGCGATGGTAAGAGAGGAAGTTACTGCAGATGATATCGCTGAGGTTGTAAGCCGCTGGACCGGAATACCAGTAAGCCGCATGATGCAGAGCGAGCGTGAGAAACTGCTCCACCTGGAGGAAGAACTCCACAAGAGAGTCATCGGACAGGACGAGGCTATCACCGCTGTAAGTGATGCCGTTCGCCGCAGCCGTGCCGGTTTGCAGGATCCTAAGCGTCCTATCGCCAGCTTCATCTTCCTCGGTACTACCGGTGTAGGTAAGACGGAACTTGCCAAGGCGCTGGCTGAGTATCTGTTCAATGACGAGTCGATGATGACCCGAATTGATATGAGTGAATATCAGGAGAAGTTTAGCGTAACCCGTCTGATCGGTGCGCCTCCAGGGTATGTCGGCTACGATGAAGGTGGTCAGTTGACCGAGGCTGTACGCCGCAAACCATATAGTGTGGTTCTCTTCGATGAGATTGAGAAGGCGCATCCTGATGTATTCAATACCCTGTTGCAGGTATTGGACGATGGTCGTCTGACCGACAACAAGGGTCGTGTAGTCAACTTCAAGAACACCATCATCATCATGACTTCCAACGCAAGCCGTGAGATGTTGCGCAAGACCTTCCGTCCTGAGTTCCTGAACCGTATTGATGACATCATTACCTTCAAGCCGTTAACCCAGGAACAGATTGCCGAGGTTGTAGAACTTCAGATGAAGCGAGTAAAGAAGATGTTGGAGCCTCAGGGCTTTGAACTTCGCTGGACTCCTGCCGCTATCCAGTATCTGGCAAAGGTAGGATACGACCCAGAGTTTGGTGCCCGTCCTGTAAAGCGCGCTATCCAGGATTATGTCTTGAACGACTTGAGTAAGAAGATTCTTGCAGAAGAGGTTAGCAGAGAGAAGCCAATTACCATCGATCATACAGATGCAGATGGATTGGTCTTCAAAAACCAATAATTCCAGCAGATAACCAATCCGCGGAAAAAACGGATTGAAACATAAAATAAAGAGGGTGACAGATTCAGATATCTGCCACCCTTTTTTATTGATTATACACAGTTTTCCATCAACACACTCACCTTGACCGCCAATCTGCCATCAGGGGATGTTACTTCATAATTGTTGGCTTGCGCACAAACCGCGCCGAGCAACAAAATACCAGCAACACAATTTTTTTGCTTCATTTTCATTTTATTGTTAGGTTGAAATTATTATCTGTCTATGACGCAACAGCAGTATAGCCGACGTTCCAGCTTCTGTTACTGTAGCGTACAACAAAAATCGTTTCTGAATGAGAAGAAATCAAAAAGCCCCGACATCACGTCGAGGCTTTTGAAGTTTTTGAATGTTTCAGCAGTTTGTGTTTTTTATGTAGTTATGATTTGTTCGTTTTTGAAAATCAATTCTTTTTCTGGGTGCAAAATTAAGACAAATATTGATATAAATCAAATAAATCTCGATTTTTTATGCAAAAAACCACGTAAACGTTTACAATTTTTGCGCACCCAAAAGACCATTTGTGAGCTGTTGTGGCTAAAATACAGCTGTGCATTTTGTGTCTTTTGACTATTTTCTGCCACATTAATAAAAAAGTTAAAATATTGATGCTATATTTTGTTTTCTCTGTATTTTACACTACCTTTGCACTATCTTTTCACATTATTATATATATAAAGAAATTAGATGAAAGAATTTGTAATATCAGAAGTCAAGGCGGAAACCGCTGTACTCGTGGGTCTCATTACCAAGACACAGGACGAAGCCAAGACAAAAGAATATCTCGACGAGTTGGAATTTCTTGCCGATACAGCAGGGGCTGTCACCGTGAAGCGATTCACGCAGAAGGTGGTTTCTCCTAACCAGACTACCTATGTGGGTAAGGGTAAACTCGAAGAAATCAAAGAATATATCAAAAACGAAGAAGAGGAAGATAGAGAAGTAGGTATGGTTATCTTCGATGATGAACTCTCTGCCAAACAGATCCGTAACATCGAACAGGAACTGCAGGTGAAGATTCTGGACCGAACCTCCCTCATCCTCGATATCTTCGCCATGCGTGCGCAAACCGCTGCGGCTAAAACCCAGGTTGAGTTGGCGCAATATCGTTATATGCTCCCTCGTCTGCAAAGACTCTGGACTCACCTCGAACGACAGGGTGGTGGTTCTGGTTCTGGTGGCGGTAAGGGATCTGTTGGTCTGCGTGGACCGGGTGAGACCCAGCTCGAGATGGACCGCCGTATCATCCTCGGCAGAATGAGTCTCCTCAAAGAGCGACTGGCAGAAATCGACAAGCAGAAGACTACACAGCGAAAGAACAGAGGCAGAATGGTGCGCGTGGCACTGGTGGGCTATACCAACGTAGGTAAATCTACCATCATGAATCTGCTCAGCAAGAGCGAGGTGTTTGCAGAGAACAAACTCTTTGCCACCCTCGACACCACCGTTCGCAAGGTAGTGGTAGACAACCTGCCGTTCCTCCTTGCCGATACCGTAGGATTCATCCGCAAATTGCCTACCGACCTGGTAGACTCATTCAAGAGTACCCTTGACGAGACACGCGAGGCCGACCTCCTTCTGCACGTAGTAGACATCTCGCATCCCGACTTCGAAGAGCAGATTCAGGTAGTAGAGAATACACTCAAGGAACTGGATTGCGCCGATAAGCCATCGATGATTATCTTCAACAAGATAGACAACTACTCATGGGTAGAAAAAGAGGAAGACGACCTCACACCGATGGAGAAAGAGAACATCCCGCTGGAAGACCTGAAGAAGACCTGGATGGCAAAACTCAATGAGGACTGCCTCTTCATCTCGGCAAAGAACAAGGAGAACATCGACGAATTCCGCGAGATACTCTACAAGAAAGTAAGAGAGTTGCACGTACAGAAGTATCCATACAACGACTTCCTGTACCAGGATTATGAGTAAGAACATAAATATCAATAACAAGTAAGTTATGAATGATTACAGACCTTTAACCACCGAGGAAATCGAGGTGCTTAAACATAACGACTGCTGGGCCGAAGACTGGACCTCAGTCAATGTATCAGAAGATTTCAAGCCCAACTTCATGCACCGCGTGATGCTCTATGGCGAAGTAAACATCGGCTCCTTCAACAAGAACGTAGAGGTGAGCCAGGGCTTCGTAAAGCATTCGGGCATCAACAACGCCACCTTGCGCAATGTAACCATAGGCGACGACTGTCTGATAGAAAACGTAGGCAATTTCATCAACAACTATACCATTGGCGATGATTGCTACATCTCAAACATCTCGACCATGGAAACCACCGAGGGAGCTACTTACGGCGAAGGAAATCTTGTGAGCGTACTCAACGAGGTGGGAGAAGGCAACGTAATCCTCTTCAGCGATCTGAACAGCCAGCTGGCAGCCTTCATGGTGAAACATTTCCCTGACAAGGAAATGAAGGAGAAAATCCGCCAGCTCATCAAGACCGACATCGACAACAAGATGCCGGAAAGGGGCCAGATTGGCAACAATGTGAAGATTATCAATACCAAGGAGATTACCAACTGCGTAATCAATGATTACTGCGAAGTGAACGGTGCTTCCCGTCTGAGCGACTGTACGCTATTGGGCTCTGTTCATGGCAACGTATATATCGGCACAGGCGTTATTACAGAAAACAGCATCATCGCTGAAGGCGCCAGCGTCATCAACAGCGTAAAGATACAGGATTGCTTCGTAGGCGAAGCCTGCCAGCTGTCTAACGGCTTTACTGCTTCAGCCTCCGTATTCTTCGCCAACTCCTATATGAGCAATGGCGAGGCTTGTGCAGCCTTCTGCGGTCCTTTCACCGCTTCTCATCATAAGAGCAGTCTGCTTATCGGAGGCATGTTCTCTTTCTATAACGCCGGTTCTGCTACCAACTTCAGCAACCATGCCTACAAGATGGGACCTATGCACTGGGGCATTCTGGAGCGCGGTTCCAAGACAGCCAGCGGTGCTTATCTCCTGATGCCAGCCACTCTGGGTTCCTTCTCAGTATGCTTCGGCAAGCTGATGCACCACCCTAACACCCGCAACCTGCCTTTCGCCTATCTCATTGCCGATGGCGACAAGATGTTCCTCATCCCGGGCAGAAACATTACTACCGTAGGTCTGTACCGCGATATCAAGAAATGGCCTAAGCGTGATCTCCGTGCTATGGAGAACCGCAAGAGCATCGTCAACTTCGACTGGCTTTCACCTTATTCTGTAGGCGAAATTCTGAAGGGTAAGAAGATTCTTGAAAACCTGCGCGAGGTTACGGGCGATAACGTTTCGCAGTATCTCTATCACGAATATATCATACCGGCTTCATCGCTCCACAAGGGCATCAAATATTATGATATCGCCCTCCGCATCTACATGGGTGCCGTATTGAAGCGTGTGCTGAAGCGCGACCCAGCCATCACCCCTCCAGCCAGCCATGTCGGCGTGGGCGATTGGGATGATCTTTCGGGACTCCTACTCCCGGTTTCTGAAGAAGAAGGCATCGTTAGGGATGTGAAGGAAGGAACTATCGGGAATATAGAACAGTTGCTCGACCGGTTTGAAGAAATCAATGCCAACTATCGCGACTACCAGTGGGCATGGACCTACCAGATGATCTGCGATTACTACGGAATCAGTGACATCACACTCGAAGATGCCAACCACATACACGAAGATTATATCAAGGCACGCCGCTCATGGATAGCAGAAATCCGAAAGGATGCTGAGAAAGAATTTGCCATGGGCGATGTGGAGGAAGAGGTTTTCCGCAACTTCGTCGACAGCCTCGACCAGGAAATAGAATACGAGAATTAATTAGACTTGAATATTTCAACAGTTTAAAATAACAAAAAACATTATGGCAAAAACTCCAGATTTTAAGTATGCTCCAATGTTCCAGATTGGAGAGGACAAGACAGAGTATCGCCTTATCTCTAAGGAAGGCGTAAGCACAGCAGAGTTCGAGGGTAAGACTATCCTCAAGGTTTCTAAGGAAGCTCTTACTTTGCTGGCACAGCAGGGTTTCCACGACGTAGAGTTCAAGCTCCGTCGTGAGCACAACCTCCAGGTAGCTAAGATTCTCAGCGACCCAGAGGCTTCTGAGAACGACAAGTACGTAGCTCTCCAGTTCCTCCGCAATGCAGAGACTGCCGTGAAGGGCATCCTCCCATTCTGCCAGGATACAGGTACAGCTATCATCCACGGTGAGAAGGGTCAGCGCGTATGGACCGACTTCGAGGATGAAGAGGCTTTGAGCCTGGGTGTATACAACACCTTTACACAGGACAACCTCCGTTATTCTCAGAACGCTCCTCTCAACATGTATGATGAGGTGAACACCCGTTGCAACCTTCCTGCTCAGATTGATATCGAGGCTACAGAGGGCGACGAGTACCGCTTCGTGATGGTTGCCAAGGGTGGTGGCTCTGCCAACAAGACTTACTTCTACCCTATGACCAAGGCTACTATCCAGAACGAGGGCACATTGCTCCAATTCCTCGTAGAGAAGATGAAGAGTCTGGGTACAGCAGCATGTCCTCCTTACCACATCGCCTTCGTTATCGGTGGAACTTCTGCTGAGAAGAACCTCCTCACCGTGAAGTTGGCTTCTATCAAGTACTACGATGAGTTGCCTACTACAGGTGATGAGACGGGTCGTGCTTTCCGTGACATCGACTTGGAGAACAAGCTCCTCGAAGAGGCTCACAAGATTGGCTTGGGTGCACAGTTCGGCGGTAAGTATCTCGCTCACGATATCCGCGTGATCCGTTTGCCACGTCATGGTGCAAGCTGCCCTATCGGTATGGGTGTAAGCTGCTCTGCCGACCGTAACATCAAGGCTAAGATCAACAAGGACGGTATCTGGTTGGAGAAGATGGATGAGAACCCAACAGAGTTGATTCCTGAGGAGCTCCGCAACCCAGGTGAGGGTACCAAGGGTATCGAGATTGACCTCGACAAGGGTATCGACGCAGTTCGTGCAGAGTTGAGCAAGTATCCTGTAAGCACCCGTGTCAACCTGAAGGGTACCATCATCGTGGCTCGTGACATCGCTCACGCTAAGCTCAAGGCTCGTCTGGATGCAGGCGAGGAGATGCCTGAGTACTTCAAGAACCACCCTATCCTCTATGCAGGACCAGCCAAGACTCCAGAGGGTTATCCATGTGGCTCTATGGGACCTACCACAGCCAACCGTATGGACCCATACGTAGATGAGTTCCAGGATCATGGCGCTAGCCTTGTAATGATTGCCAAGGGTAACCGTGGCGATGTTGTTACAGAGGCTTGCAAGAAGCATGGTGGTTTCTACCTCGGTACTATCGGTGGTGTAGCTGCCGTTCTCTCTAAGAGTTCTATCAAGAGCATCGAGTGCGTAGAGTACCCAGAGCTCGGTATGGAGGCTATCTGGAAGATTACCGTAGAGGACTTCCCTGCATTCATCCTCGTAGATGATAAGGGCAACGACTTCTTCAAGCAGTTGAAGCCTTGGACTCCTTGCAAGGAATGCCAGAAGTAAATGATACAGAAATCATGATAATGAAAAAAGCTCAGGGCAGATAGCCCTGAGCTTTCTTTTTATACTTACATCGGATAACCTGTTCTGTTTCCGAAACAGGAACATCCGTTTAAAGCAGCAGTTTATATGTCTTGCTTTGCATACCGGTTTCTACCCGCAACAGATAAACGCCTTGTCTGATACCCTGTAAAGAGAGACTGACTGTTTTTCCATCCGTAGCAGATGCCTGTCTGAGCAGGTTTCCTCCCGCATGATACAGTTTAATCTTTCTCACGTCCTTGCCCGAAACCAGGAGTTGATGTCCCTCGCGACTGATCTCGGTTTCAGTATCAGAGATGGTAGCATTTTCTATTCCTGTAGCTATATCCTGATAGAGAATAAGGATATCGCCCTTTCGCTTGAGAAAATAAGAAGGTTCCTGCGGATTCTTCAGTTCCACTTTCTTTCCTCCTATCTCGCCCATCACCCTGAACAGATAGGTATGACCGTCGGTCCAAGGCAGATTATTCTTGCGCAGCCAGTAACTGTAAAGCGGCACGTCGGAAGCTGATGAGACGGTTACATCATCGCTGAGTCCATTTACCTCTATTTCTTCCTTTGTATCTACATCTTCAGAGATGAGGGAAACATGCCCCTCGTAACTGCGGTCTTCTGTCGTACGCAGCGAAACACCCATCTTGAAGAGAGATACCTTCGATACATCGACGCTTCCGGTTTCTATCTTCTCGTTTGAATCATCAGCCAGAAAGACTTCAGCTTTTGCCATCAGCGGTTTCTCCTCTCCTTTTACCACCTCTATATAGGCTGCATCCTGATCGTGGATACCGTTAAGCGGACAATCCTGGGTTTCGGCTTCATCCGAAGTAATCTCCAGTTTTACCTGATAATATCCCGGAGCAAGCTGGGCAGGAACCGAAAGGAGAATCGGGATTTCTGTCTCGCTGAAACCATCTATTTCGGTCAGCTGGTCCACACGTGTACTCAGCACAACCTCCTGGTTCTCATCCAGCAGTTTCACTCTCAGGTAACAGTCGCGCGGCACACCATTGAGGTTCTTGATAGTGAAGAAGGCACGTACCTTGCTGCCCTGTTCAGCTTTGCCGTCAAGTCTTGGCTGCCCCATCAGTTGGAAGCGGGCATCTTCCGAACAGATTTCAGAGATGCGGCCGGCACCGTCTTTCAGTTCCACCCCGATAACAGGTGCCTTCTTCATCGGCAGGAAATCATCCCATGAACCATCATCCTTCCGGGCTGCACATATAGCAATGATACGGTAATAGCCGTTTTCAAGACCGGCAAGACTGAGACTGATTTTCTGAGCCTGATTGATAAGATAATCAGTTCCCATCCATCCCTCCTGCTCTCCGCCATAAAGTCTTTCCGTAAAGCCTCCCTGCAGATGATCATCAGAATAAACCACCTGCTTGAGATTCCCTGCTTCATCATAAACGGCAACACCGATGTCGCCCCTGAAAGGCTTGCCTCTGTTGACGAAGGAATTCATCTCGACAGTTACCGGCTGTGAAGGGTCGAATAACTTTCCCGACGCCTCTTTCAGGCAGAGAGAACCACCCTCGTTGAACATCAGCTGCGGCGAAGTTTCCAGCAGTCCGCGCTCTATTTCGGGATATTTCCCGTTGTTGGGATGAGCTAAGATGGCGGTAATGGCACGGTTAAAGGCAAGCGGTTTACCCTGAAACTCACTTCCGGTCTGCGAAACATTGAGATTGGTGAGCGAATAATAGGCATCGCCCTGTCCCTCCCAACCGAAGTTCATGTGGAAGAGGCCGTTTTCATCGAAACCATCAGTTACCCAGGCATGACCGGAAGCCGAACCGGCTGGTCTGCCTTCCAGATAAACCGGACATCCGTTAAGCAGTTCCTGTCTCAGGATTTCTGCAAACCTCCCCGGTCCTTCTACAGCTTTCGTAACGTAGGCTGCCGAATAATCAAAATGCTTCTGCAGCGCCTGATAGGCGAAGACTCCCTGGGTTCCACTTGCGCTGGGCGTATATTGCATGAAAGAAGCCACACCCACATCGTTCATCAGTAAGGCTACGGCATCAATCTCTGCAGGAGTAGCCTGAACCGGATAGCGGTAGTCGGGCAACATATTGGCCCAGTCGTAGTGCGACTGACTGAAATCCGCACTCTTCTTGGTCTGGTAGTAGGTTACCACATATTCGTTTTTCCCCTGTCCCTGAGCCGGCCACTGATGATAATACATCATCTGAGCCACAGCCGTAGCCACACAGCCGCTGTAATCATATCCCGTTTTAGCATTAAACGGATCCGACTGTCCCCATTTGCTTTTCAGCATCGGCGCTACGGTTTTAGAGTAAAGTCCGGTGCTTGTATGGCTTTGCACCTTCACCTTTCCTTCTTTCAGCACCTCGAAAGTCTGTCGGTATCCCGAAAGCAGCAGTTTTACGCAGGGATTGGCATTGAGCGTATCGAGACTACCTTCTTTGCTGTATCCCAGCACTTCTCCCATCTGGTCATCACCCGATACGATAACGAATCCCTGTCCCCGCGCATCATTATATATATAATAAGGTGAACCGGTCTTATTTTTCCTGCTCTTCTCCTTTGCTTTCATACCGGTATCTTGCGGCAGAGTGACATATCTCTTAGCAATCTCCGCCGCCTTCAGCCAATTGATTTCCTCGGCACGAACAGTTTGCTTACTGGCTATCAGCAGGGCTATGAATCCCACCAACAGGAACCCGTTTTTCAGTCCCTTCCATTTTTTCCTTTCTTCTTTCTTTTTCATTTCTTCAGGTCTTAATATTTGATATTGAGTTAATTACGCCACCTTCTGGAAATATCAGATTAGCTACACTTTGCCATCATCCAGAAAGTTTTCTGCAAATATACAACTTTTCTTTGAAAAAAAAGAAATTTTTCCAAAATATAACAGCATGATTATTTGGACAAACCAATATTTATTCTTATCTTTGCATCCTATTTTTCATAGTAAGTATTTTAACAGAAAAAACTCAAAATGATGAAGCAGAAAAAACATCGAAAGATTCCGGCACTGGCTGCTGGAACCACACTCGTGGCAGCGATGACCCTGATGGCATCCTGCTCCACCGATTATGAAGACCACATCGTGTACAACGACATTGAAAAACCGTTCCAGGAAGATTTCAAAAAGGATACGGTGGTTTTCGAAAAGTTGCCGGCAGAACGGGCTAAACACATCCTGAATCTATCTGACCCATCAACTGAAATCGTAGACAAACCGGATTACACCTTCCAGACTGACAACCTCATCAATGTTAAGAAATCTACTGAGGACGAATCGCTCGTCATCACCAGTTGGTCGGCAAAACCAGTCTCCAACGTAACACTCGAGATGTATATCCCGGAAGCGGATGAATACATTCCGGTGGCGTTCATTAAATCCATTCCCGCCTTCTCCCGCTTCTCCTTCAAGCCATCATTCGTTGGCAGACGGAATATCTGGAAAAAGAAAAACGGAAACTTCGTGAGTTTCACCTGCCCGTATCTCGACCTTAACAGGATGAAGACACGTCTCGTGAGCGATGATGAGCACTTCAAGATGCTCCAGAAGATTGACGCCAGATGGACCTGCAGTTTCTCCAACTACGGGTGGACTCCAGAGGTTGGAGAATCGCACAATTTCCGTGAAATGAAACCTATCTACGCCCGCGAATGGGTGGTGATTGTCACCAACTATACCTATATGATGACCACTCCGGAATATAAGTATGTGATGGCAAACTTCAAGAAGGTGATGGGCGGCGATCTCTACGACAACAATAAAGTAACGTTCACTGCCGAGAAATACCAGAGCGAAATGAAAAGATTCAAGGCACAGAAAAACTTCGTGCTCGGACAGTCTAGTCCGGCATACGGTGGATTGGGCGGCGGCTACATCTGGACCGTTACCGACTGGAACTTCTATGGCCATTATGGTTCGTTCAGCGGATGGGAAGCTATCTCCCACGAGCACATGCACTGCATGGACTATAGTCACGACAGCAATATGACGTATCCAGCCAAAACACCGGAAGGCGTCAACGTAGGATGGCCGGAATTTATCTGGCAGCTGCACATGTGGCTGAGCCATAAGGGCGATCTCCCTTATACCGACCGCAATCTGCTGGGCTTCCACAAAGAGGAGAATGCTAAGTATCGCGACTGTGGTATCAATGATATCTTCAAGGATGATGCCAAACTGCAGAAGACCATAGAGGATTTTTACAAAAAGAGCAGACTGGTGAAATATTTCACAGAGAACCCAATTAAAGATCATGCAAAATAAAGGAGGAAACGATATGAGAAAAAATATGATCATGATAGGAGCAGGAATGATGCTGGCTTTAGCTTCCTGCGATAAGACAGAAATACGTGAGATAACGGAAGACAGAGTGGTACCGCAACCGGTAGATACCATCAAGGTGGCAGATCATTTCTATCTGGACGGACATCTTTCCCGCACAGCCGAAGATTTAGGTGGCAGACCGCTGGATGCAGCCAACCTCTTTAACGATGGCGAAGAGTTGTATGTGGCGAATTTTGCAGGCAAGTGTGTCGATGTCTTCGATGCCGAAACGTTGGAATTCAAGCGCAGCATGAGCAACGGCGACCGCACGCTGGCACGCGATGTTTATGCTGAAGGCGACCATCTCTTTGTGGCTGCCGGCGAAAATCAGGAGGTACAGATCTTCGACAGGAAAACGGGCAAATATCTCAGCCGCCTGGGCACAGGTTCCTGGCCAGCCAGCATGATTTCGAAGGTGGGCTGTGTTTGCGCAACCCCTCGTCTTGTTTTCGTGCGCGACTCAAAGTATACCAACATCCGGGTCTTCGACCGCGAGGCGCTGAACCTGGAGGCCGCGAACAACAATAAGGTATTTGCCAAGCTCAGTACGGGTGGCGATTTCATTGGCAGCAGTAATGAGCCGCTGGGAGAATCCTACGATATGGAGGTGATTGGCGATTCGCTCTATGCCTTCATCCCTCGCACGGGAACCATCTATTCATGGAAAGTAGAAGACATCATCCAGCAAAAGGATTATGCCCCGCTCAAGGTTTCCCGTTCTCAGGAGTTCAAGCTACGTTCCATTTCAAAGACCGGTGACAAGGATAAGTTCTTCGTATCAATGTTGAAGGACGGCAAGATACAGTTGGCAGAATACAGTCTCGCCGATTTCCAGGCAAGAAACTTTGCCAATCCGTTGCGCTGTTTCACCGCCGATGACCGCGTCCTCCTTCCTTCGCAGACCATCATAGCCTACCAGAAGGAGAAACTGATACTCACCAATGGTGCAAAGTTAGACCGTTGGGATATCCGCAACAATCCGGCATACGAAATCAAGCCAAGACAGAAATAATCGTAGCGTTGTCTTATTTTCAAAATAAATTCCCCCATCCTGCCTTCGCTGGCTGGATGGGGGATTTCTATTATTAATGATAGTCTTGTTCAAAACGGATAAAGACACCGGCTTTATTGTAATAGAGTTCATAACCAGGGATATCGATTTCATATCCTCCTAACTCTTTTTCTATCTTGTAAGGCTTCTGATTAGGATATCGCTTCGCTATATCTGCTGCAATGTTGGCTGGAATGATACCATCAGGCATCACAGAGAACTTGCAGTCAACCGAAGTCCACTCGCCTTTCGCATCAAACTCCAGCTGGGTTCCGTCGCTGAGCAATACATCATACTCCCACCGGCCGTTGTCCTTTTCCTTCTCCGCATGGCTCACGGCAACCTCGGCAAAATGCTTCTTTACAAACTGCTGTGCATACATCGGCAAATCATCAAAACTGATTATTCTTTCCTCACTGCTATGGCAAGATACTGATATCATAGCCAATACCATCGACAAAAATGCCGTCAAAAACTTTCTTTTCATGTTGTCTAATTTTAAAAAATATTGAATCAATTACCTGTTTATTCTGTCAATTATTATTTGCGCATTACCACCTTCTTTCCATTCCGGATATAGATGCCCGGCTGGGTAACTTTGGTAAGTTTGCGGCCATCCAACCCGTATACTGCATCAGAAGATGAAGAGGCGGCTGCACTGCCCGTGCCCTGCGATAGAGCCGGCTTCGTGATGCCTGTAGTCGGCGCCTTGCGGTAGAGCGTTATGCGGCGGCGCAACGTATTGGCATTCCAGCGGTCCAGCCACATGCCGTCACGCTCTATATCTACATGTATCTCGTAGGTGCCCTCTGCCAACTCAGAAAGATTCACGGTATGGCGGGTAGAACCCGTAAGATCCGTATCATTGTTGCGCGGAATGCTTACTCTGCTGATGCTGCTCGTATACGCAGTCTCGCCCGTAGCCACATTGACCAGACGGTAGCGCATGCGGGTTTGCAGACTGCCCTGCGTCAGATACTTCATATAGCCCGACATACCCAGCACCAGCTGCGGCTTCTGATCCAGGTCGAAGTAATGGGAAGGCACATAACTGCCCGCTTCATCCAGGAGTTTCACCGATGTAACGGTCACCCTGCCTTCGTAGTTGTTAGGATATACCTCGAGCAGGAAATCTTCCGGCACCGGAATCTCGTAGACGCCAGGATTCTTCGTCTCGATATTGTGGTTGAAGCGGAGCTTCATGCGATACTTGCCTGCCTTGAGCTCATGAGAGCCGGTAGGACCCGAATAGGATGTCATGAACCTCACGAGCCACTGGGTAGTATCCATGCGCTGCGCCACCATGTGGATGAGATAGGCATTCGGTACCTGATAGGTTTCACCCGCCAGATTTCCCGTGCCCTCCAGTTCCACCTGTAACTCGCCGCGAGCCTGATAGCGGCTCAGGTTAGATACATTCAGCAGAATGCCTGCCAACTGGCTGCTGTACTGATAGGCTGGCTCCAGCACCTCTGGCTTTCCCGCAAGCAACAGGTGAGGCTTGTTGTCTGCCTGAACCAGCGTAACCTCGCCACGGTTTACAATCATCGGCACGGAATTGCCATTCACCATCTGCCTCCAGTCTTCCCAAACGCCCTTGTCAGCATCCAGGAGCCGGCGGCCCAAAGGTCGCAGAGTGTAGGTGCCGTCTGCCAGACCGTCTATCTCATTCAGGTCCATCTTCCACCAGTCATATTCGAAATTGTAGCTGGTATAATAGGTAGCCCAAGTCAAGACACCCGACTGCCCGAAGACATGCATACACTTTCCGTCCTGCGTAAAGAGTCCGATGCCTATCTGTCCGGTATAGGCGCCTCCGGCATCCTGAGCCACATTGCGGGCTCCCACACCTTTAATCTGCGCCGGAATAACCGACTTCACCGTCATTCCTTCACTCGCCTGGAACTGCAGTCCCTGGTCATTGTTCACCGACAGCACCACCGGTTTAGGCTGCAGCGGTTCTATCATTCCGTCGTTCGGATGCACGAAGAGCGCTATCTGGTTTTCGTAGTAACAGCCGTCGCTGCCGTAACCTCCACCCGCCGTCGCTGCCGTATTGATGTCGAAATAGCCATTGTCCAGACCAGCCCATCCCCAGTTTATATGCACCAGTCCGTTCTCATCATAGCCATCATATAAAAAGGCATGGTCGCCGCCCGTCATAAAGACCGGACAGCCGAGAGACAGTTCCTGGTAGATAGCCTGCAGAAACTCGCCGCCCGGCAGTCTGTCCTTCTCCAGCTGGCGCACATTGCAGTTGTAATAGTTCTCGAGGGTATTCCATAACTTTGCCTCATCACAGAGGGTTCCGTGCACACCGTAGGTAGCCTGGGCCAGTTTTCCCAAGTCGCGCATCAGCACGCCCACTGCCTGTGCCTGAGCCTCGCTGTACCCTCCTCCGCTGTAGGAATCGAGCATGTTGTCCCAGTCATAATAATCGTATGCCATGGCACCCTTACCCCGGTTTACCCCCTCGGGTCTCATCTTAGGCCAGCGGTGGGCATAGAGCACCTGTGCCATCGCCGTGATGGTACAGCCCGTATAGGTAGGCTTGCCGCTGGTGCTGCTGCGCGGGGTATAGTAGTTATAAGGATAATCCTGGCTCCACTCCGCACTGACGAGCGGTTTTACCGATGCCTTCGGCGGTTTGGCATAGACCGGCGTCACGCTGATGCTGTCTACCTTCACCAGCTCCACCACCCGTGCATATCGCTCCAGGAGTTTTTTCATCGGAGCCGACATATTTTCAGCATCCAGTCTTCCCCTGTCGCTATATCCCAGTACCCCGCCTACCCGGTCATCACCCGCTACGATGACGAAGCCTTCACCATCCTGGTTGTTGAAGAGGTGGAGCGATGGTTCTGAAGTACGGGTTCCGCGGCTTTTCACCACCGACGGACCCACACTCACAGGATTTCCGATAAACTTTCTTGCCATTGTCTGCGCCTTGTTCACGTCTACCGGTCCGGCATAGACATTCATAGCACATATCGCCGATACGGCTATGGCGTAAAATTTCTTATCCATCATATCTCAGGTCAAAAAGAATTATCTGATTACCGTTTTCTTGCCGTTCACGATATAGATGCCCGGCGTCGGTTTGCCGTTCACCTTGCGTCCCTGCATGTCGTAGATGCCCTCCGGTTTTTTCTGCTCCTGAACAAGGTTAGGACGGATGCCTGTAGTGCCATGATTGCGCACACTGCAGCGGGCAGCATTTTCTATCTTCCCGGTCTTGGTGTTGAAGAGCACCGCTGCTATCTCTATCTTGCTGCGGTCGCGGATCACGCTGTATTTGTTTACACCCTCAAAAGTGGTGGAGTGCGTCTTCACCTCGTCTGCCCGGAAGTCGGTCATCTTCGAGTCCTCCAGTCCGTTGTCCATACCCTGCGATTCTATCGCTACATGGTTATACACCATGCCCTTAACCTGCGACCACCCCTCTACATAGTTGGCAGCATCGGCATAGAACTTCATCTCTTCGGGTGCATCCTTATAACTATCGCTGGAATACTCGGCATAATTCGACTCCTGTCGCCATTTGTCGTCGCTCAGTCCGCTGGCAGTCATCACATAGCCTATGGCAAACGTTTCGCCCTCATCAGGCAACATGCATGGTTCCACCTGGGTTTTCACACGTATGTTATTACCGTTCTCATCCCATTCTGCGTCCACCTCCATGTTCATGTAGGTAACCTTGCTCTTTTCTATCTTGAAAGCATCGGTAATGTCAAAACCGGCAGCCTTGTTATCACGTGCCACCCATACGGCAGGAACCGTTACGGCATAGCGGTCTATCAAGCCTTCATATACCCAACGGGATACTACCTTGCTGATATCATCAGTTTTATGAACAGAAACAGCCACTACATCGTCGGGATACATACGCGCTATGGCATCGGTAGCCACCAGTCCGATAGGACAGTGCCAGCACCACATTCCCGCATAATCTTCTACCAGTACCCGCTTGTGCGGCATCTTGTTGACCGTGCAGCAGGTAAGATAGGCATATCCCGCCGAAGCCTCGTTATACTGTCCGTTCACCTGTGTGATATTGAAGAGCAACTCTTCCTTTCCCAGTTTCTGGCCCGGTTTGATAGGAATTTTTACCTCTCGCGTTTCTCCATCCTTGAGCGGCTGGTCGAAGTTCAACACGAAAGGTCCCTCGCTCACCTGCTTATCTGTATAATAAAAGGTATAGCTGATGCTGGTCACCTCGGTATCACCCCAGTTGGTCAGTTTTAGCGGCACCACCGTTTCCTTATCCCCCATTTTCAGGAATACGTTGCCCGGCGTCATAGGCGCCACCGAATTCTTTGCCCAGCAGCCAATGGCTGCCAGCAGGCAAAGCACGGATAATATAAAGTTTCGTTTCGGTGTCATATTCTTATCCCTTTCTTTTTAAATTTATTTTCTGACAAATTTCTTTCCGTTTCTGATGCAGATACCCTTGTAGCTGCTGTCTACCTTTTCACCCTTCAGATTATAGGTAATGCCCTCTTTCTCCAGGTCTGGACTGAGAGTAATGTTCGGAATGGAGGAGGTGCCTCCTGAAGACTTTCCGGCCACATATACCACCATCTTCAGCGCACTGAGCGAGTAACTGCTGCTTCCATCCACGCACCATAGCTTATAGTTAGGCAACGGAGTTGGAATGTTCATTTCTTTCATGCCCGTTTCATCGTAAACCCAGAGTTCGGAGATGATGTTTCTGCCACCGGCTTGCTCTGGTGTAAACGACTTGGAGATGGTGGTAACCTGTCCGTTTCCTGGGATAGGAATCACCTTCATCTCCGAAGGATAGGTGTTGTTCACACCGATGCCGCACATCAGGGTGGTAGCTGCTCCATCGTTCTGGATGTTGTAGCTGAAGGTTACCTGATTGTCCTCTACCTTCGGTGCTTTCACCAGGTCTCTGCCATACTTGGCATTCTCTATTTCGTAGACATCTGGGGTAGCATTGCTCCATGCCTTCACGATAGAGAGTACCGGAGCAGTAGAGGTGTTCAGCGAAAACTCCCTGTTTTCTGCCAGAACGGTTCCCAGACGGTCAGTCACCCACAGATGGAGCGTCTTGCCCGATGGGGTCAGGGTCAGTGTTCGGGTAATGGTAGAATGGGCAGGTACTGCAACATACAGATTGTCAGAAATATTCTCTGGCTTTTCTGCCAGGCTGTTGCTGTAGATATTCAGATAGCCCTGATATTCATCATCGCCATCATTGGTCACTTTGAGGTTGAAGCTGGTCTTCAAGCCGCTGATCAGTTCTCCAGCAGGCTCCACCTCGCAGGAGAGTTGGGATTTCACCACACTGAGGGTTGTCTCTGTTGCTTCAAACACATAAGGCTGCATACCCTTGTAGGCGCATGGCAACCAGGTATAGCCATTCGTACTGTAGATGGCATAAAGCGTAGTCTTGCCTACAGGGAAGGCGTAGTCTACCGCAAAATTCAGAAGCTGACCTACCGAGTAGGAGCCGTCGGCACCCATACCTCCCAGGTTCAGTCTCGTTGAGTAATTTCCAAGCGGCTGATAGGTTCCATCAGCTTTTCTGATACCGAATTTCACTCTCACACCATAGAGATCGCCAAACGACTGGTTGGTAATATCGTTAGTTATTTTCAAGCTGAACGATTCTGAAGAGTGGGCTCTGCGCGCCTTTACCAGCTCCAGTTTGCTGCTGTGCTGACCATAGTTCATCACGATGGCTGGCACATTCACAAGCGGTGCATCCTTGATGCCGTTATCGGGTGCGATACCTATCAGCATGCTGCATCCTACATTGTATCCGTCGGAGGCACTGCCTGAGAGCTCACCTTCGTAGTAAGGATTCAGGACGCTGAGGTCGAAATAGCCGTTCTGCTGTCCGCTCCATCCCCAGTTGATATGGTAAAGTCCCTTACCGTCAGAGCCGTCGCATACAAACTCATGACCGCCTTCTGCCGATGAGGTACCGGCGTAGAGTATCGGTCTGCCGGCAGCCAGTTCGTTATCTATCAGCTTCATCCATTCATTCAGACTGAAGGAGTAGCGGAAAACCTTCTGCATCAGGTCGGCATCGTAGCCGAAATATTTGGCGAAAGGAATAGGCGAAGCAAAGGATCCTGATACCTTGCCATATCCCATCTGCAGGGCGGCGCCACAATGATACAGCAGTTTGGCTACTGCGTTTGCCTGAGCCTGGCTATAATTTCCCGGTGTATATTTTGTCAGGATATTTCCCCAGTCGTACGTTCCTTCTGTTTTGCTGATAGCAGGAACCGTGATGGTATATCCGTCCCATTTCTTGGTATATCCCGGAATATCTTCTTTCAGCTGTTTCGGATGCTGGTAATGTGCCATCACCTGTGTCATAGCCGTTGCCACGCAACCTGTAGCAGCCCGGTTCACGCCGTCGTATACAGGACAGAAGTTATTATAGGGTGCATTCTGGCTCCATTCTATTTTTCCCAATATCGGAGCCACTGCTTTCGCTGTGGTGCGGGCAGCCTGATAGTTTTCTATTTCAGCCAGTTGCTGTCTTGCTTCTCCGTCTCCACTTGTCAGTTTTTCTGCCATTTTCTGATAAGCATTCATAAAGCTGACGTAGTTTTGCGGCAGTGCATTTTCATCGTAGTTGCCCTGGTCGGCATATCCTACGATTTCCGGCAGTCTGTCATCTCCCGAAACGATGGTGAATCCTTTATTTTTTCCATGTTCAAAGATGTAATAGGCAGGGTTTTCAGTTATTTTCTGCCCAGATTTTCTACTTTTGAAGTCCTTGCTTTCAGCTGTTTTAGCGAGGTGTACTTCCGACTTTTCATCAATGATGCCAAGCTTTTCCGCATGTCTTTCCGCTATTTTCTGCGCCTGCTGCCAGGATCGTGGTCCGGCAGAAAGATGATGTGGCAATGCGAATAAGATTAGCAGCGACACTGCTGTTAAAATGGTTCTTTTCATCTTGTTTTTCTCGTTAAATAATTACTAATTTTGAGTTACTGTTTATTCTGTCATCTCATGGATCACTACGAGTCACGCCGACCCGTCTTTTCGGCCACAAATATACTATAATTTTTCCAAAATAGGACGCTATTAAACTTTAATTAACAGATATTTATTATTTTTTCTTTTTATAATATCGTTTTCTTTTATGGCTTGATATTATAAGTAAATTCCCCCATCCTGCCATCAAAAGCAGGATGGGGGAATTTGCTTATGTGATAAGAGTTGTTCTCCGCAAGGCATCCCTACGGAGAACAGGCATATCCGGCACTACATGCATATCTAGGGCTAGTACTCGAATTGAGGATGATATACTGGTGTCCAAAATTCATCTAAATAAGTAATACCCTTATACTTTATTGAATAACGTACAAAAGAAGTTTGACTAACAGTCTTTTCACCTAACCAGAGATTAGCAAAATAATCACCGCCGAAAGTAGGGTAACCACGAATAACAAATTTCTGTTTAGCATCGCCTACTCTATCTGACATAGTCCAATACCAAGGGTCGTAATCATACGGATGCACTTTTGTTCCAAATATTTCATTACCTCCAGGATATTTAGAATTTCGTTGCATATCCCAAAGCCAATAAATTTCATATTTATAGGGGTCATAAGCCGATAAAGGTATATCCCATTTAGAGCTCTGTCCAAATACAGGATGGGTCGGATCTACTTCCCAATATTTGTATCTGCCTTGATACGCTGCTTTGAAATTCATTCTATTACCAGTATCATAATCGTTTCGTGCCACAATTACTTTATTATAAGTTTGTGTAAAATCACTTCGAATTTGAATATAGTTAGGAGGGAACATTTTGCCTTTCCAAAGAGTATACCATGTTTGATCATCGGTTCCTGGCCGATACTCGCGCTTCTCATTTGGCTTCTCCGGATCAGCAGGCATTTGCATTTTAAGACTCGCCCTAACCTGCATCTGCACAACAAAGTCTGTTGCCTCTTTCTTTGCACAAGCAACTATTCCCAAATTGTTCATCACCGGCGATCTTAGAGTTACAGAAGTTTTCTTTCCTTTTAAATCATAGTAATTTGGATCGTACGAAGTATCAGGATTTCCATCTGCATTGATCTCCTCAAAAGATCCGTCTTGATTTACATACGCAAAGCGGAGTTTTATGTTACTTACCGTTTGCGGGTAGTTGAAATCCACAGTGAATGGGTCGCCGTTGGCACTGATATTATGAGCGGTATAATTTTGTCCCTTGAAAAAGGTAATCTCCGCTGTTACACTATACAAATTGATGGTATAGATATAGGTATTACCTGCCTCCCATTTGTTTTTTGCTCCCACAGCTGCCGTTGCATCTTGCAGGGCACCAGTCAGCGTAACTTTCGCACCCGATTTTTCCACAATTACCTCTACTTTAGCATCATCAGGGAGCGTCTGCGGCATCATGAAGAAGGTCTGGTCTGCCTGTGTAATAGCAGGATTCGTATCATTTTCCTTCACTTCTTTATCGGTTACCTGAGTGAAGTCTCTTGTCTCGTTTGCTAAATTCGACCAGACTAACTGAGCCGCACCGTTATTACCGGCAGTTACAGCTAAATCACCTTTATATTTCACGCCCTTCAAGGCAACAGAGGTTACCTTGGAGCCGGCAGGCAGATTGCCCACCACGAACTTCACGGCAGCAAGCGAATGCTTGAAATCCAAGGATGTTGCTTTGCCATCTGCCGGTTCTGATGCATTCTTATTGACTGCAAACATCAGGTCTTCCTGCTGAGATACTTCCTGAGGTACAGTATATGAAATAGAAGAGAAATTTTCCTGGTTTAATGTCATGCCGGCAGGGATGCCATTGGTGCCTTCTGCTGAGTTGTACGGATACCAGGCATAGAAGTCGAGCGTCTTTTCGCCGAGCCAGAAATAATTCTTTTGCGGCTTCCAAGCATCAGCTTGTTTTGTGAGCTTTTCATGATCCATATATTTCTGGCTGTCCATGAATGCTGTAACTCCGAATGCACTCATGTTATTGGCATCAGAAATCTGTGTACCACGGGTGATTGCAGGAGTATCGCCCGGAAAACCTTCAGTTACCTCGCTGCTGAGATAAACAGAATTTCCGTTGATTTTTCCCTCCATTTCCACGGTTTCACCCATCTGCTGTGACTGAGTTGACCCGCTTCTTGAACCACTGATGCCGTTCCATCCATTCTGACCTGGTGTATTCACACTGAAAGTCATCACCCGGCTCCCCTTGCCCGCAGCATTATCCTCATCTGTGCAGGCGCTGAGTGCAGTTAAAGTCATAATTGTGGCGAGCAATAGCTTCACCTTTACAATTGTCTTCATCGAAAATTTTAATACCATAAATTTAAACGTTTAATTTTTGAGTTAAATACCTGTATCTTATTAAGATTTGGCTTTTATTTCTAGCGAAACAGTTATCGCTTAACTGTTGCATTTAACACAAAAAAGACGGAAAAATGTCCTTTACATCGTGTTTGCTCAGCCAAGAAGTTATAAATAGGATGATATTTGAATTGCAAGGTCAGGAAAGTAGATGAAAAAAGAGTTAAAATCTGAAAAAATCAATAGAAATCAAATAAAAATTTCTACCTTTGCACCGCAACAGTTAAGCGATAACTGTTGCGGAAAATAATAACAACCTAATCTTTTTTAAGATACAGGTAATCAACTCAAAAATTTAAACGTTTAATTTGTAGTGTTCAAAATTATGAAGAAGAAAACTTATCAGAGCTTTTTGTTAGCTCTCGGTGTGCTCGCTTCCTTCACCTCATGTTCGGAAAGCGAATCGCTGCACCAGTCGAATCTGTCGAACGACAGAATTTCATTCCTCACCACACTTAACAACAGCTGGCAGTCAATGACTCCCGGCTCCAACTCCTCTTCGCGTGCAGCCCTGGATGCCGCAAACGGGAAGGGACCTATCCACGTGCCAACACCTTTCGGCAAACCTCTCTATCTACATCCTGTAGTGCAGGATGGCATCCATATCTGGAGCAAGGAAGGAAAACCCATCACCCGTTCCGGTGCACCGCTGCCAGACGGAGACCAGAAAAGCGTAGCGCAGACGCGTGGAACAATGAAGGACAATATTGGCGCTTATGGTAGCTTTGGCGTAACTGCAATCTATCAGGAAGGAGGAGATAATGTTCTGTTATTGGATAATGCTGAAGCCGAGAAAACTGATGGTGAATTCTGGGGATTCAAAAACAACAGTAATGCAAGATGGCCGATGGGTTCCACCGTGTCTTTTCATGCATATGCTCCTCATAGCTCTGCAGATAAGAGCATGTTGACCTATGCTGTTGATAAGGATCGTGTTCAGACAAAAATTAGCTATACTGCATCAACAACAGCAGAGGATATCATCAATCAGCCAGACTTGATCGTTGCAACCAATACCGGTTCTCGTCAGCTTACAGATGCTGATGAAGCTGTACATTTGAATTTCTATCATGCACTTACAGCCGTATCCTTTGCTATCGATAAGGATTTGGTTAATGTTGTAGGTCAGGGAGCAAAGATGACAAGTGTAACTCTGAAAGGTATTCCTAACAAGGGTAACTGTAATCTTTCAGTATCGGCAACGGCTAATGTGCCAACAGCAGCTTGGACAATGGATAATGGAACAGGTGAATACACCTTTGATTTATCAAATGCGAATATAGTTGTCAGTGATAAAGACCAGCCGCTTACAGAGGCCAATCAAACCTTGATGATGATTCCTCAGACTTTGCCTGAGGGGGCTGAGGTGTGCTTCAATCTGGATGTGAATGGAACAACTCAGGAATGGAAAGCGCCACTCAAGGGTCAGGTATGGGAGGCTGGTAAGTCCATCATCTATAAGCTTTCGGCCAACTCTATCAATATGTTAGATGATGCAAAGGTTGTATATCCTGATACATGGGCAGCTTCTTCCTTTCCAAAGACATCATTCGGAGAGAACGACGTAGTAGGTCTTTACATCGTAAATAAATTCAATCAGATAGTTGCTGAAAATGTGCAGCTTACCAAAACGAAAGGAGCGGATAATACATTTGCGTGGAAGACGACAGATAACAAGAACTTCTCGTTCTCGACAGATAACAAGTATTTCTTCTACTATCCATATAGCTCAAACCAGCAAAAAGTAAATATAAACGCCGATACTGCTGAAGATTTCTTTAAAGATAAGATTGACAATCTGGAGATAAGCAGCAATCAAAAAAGTTTTGAAGCAACCCAGTCGGCTGATTTTCAGGTAGGAAAAGGTATTTTCGATGCTAGCGGAATATTAACAGCTCAAATGAAACATCAGGTAGGTTTGGCGGTTCTGCATATGCTAGGTTCTCAAAATGGAACCGTAAAATTCTTAAAAGATTCTTATAAGTACTACTATGGTGAAAAAGGGGCAAGACCGGTAAAGGGTCAAGATTATTCTGATTTTGCGACTGCTGGTTACACGTATTACCCATCACTGGAATTTAACGATAACATTCCATATAACAACGGATTGAGTGCAGGAAACTCATATTACAGCTGCTATTTTGTTGTTCCGTTTGGAAAGACTGTAAAATTTAAAGCTGAAGCAGATCCAAAGGAAAGCAGGATTAACAATGCGTGGGGAAAACTTCAGGACATTAGTCTTGCACCTACCCGTGAAAACCCTGTAGTTAAAGAAAATGTTGAATGTGATGTTCCTTTTCAAAAGATTGCACATGAATACTATACCCAAAAATCTGTGCATGTATTTGAAACCCCTGAAATAACAGAGTATCAATTAGAATGTTGGGGGTCGAAAGGACAAAGTAAAAACGGTGGCGTAGTTGCTAATGCCGGTTATTCTACAGGAATTTGGACGGCCACTGGCCTAAAACAACAGCTTTATATCTGTTGTGGTGATATGTCCGGATATAATAATGGTAGAAGTAAAGGTTATAACTATGATGCCGGAGCTTGGGGAGGAGGTGGTACCCATATTGCTACCGGTTTGATTGGAAACGGAGAAACATATAATTATAATGGAAACCGAGATCAGCTTTTACTTGTTGCTGGCGGATCTGGAGGTTCTGCTACAAACGGCAAATCCTCGGGAGCTGGTGGTGGAGATTCAGGAGCTTCAGGAGCAGGAGCAAATGTTTTTGGCCATGGTAAAGCAAAAGGCGGAACACAAGCAGCACCTGGACAAAATTCGCCTATAGATGTTGACGTTAAATATGATGCGCAATTCGGAATCGGGGGGTATACATATACCTATAATCCAGGCTATGGATCACAAGGAGGTGGTGGCTATAATGGTGGAGGAGGAGGACCATCCGCAATACCTGGCGCAGGTGGCTGTGGCTTCTTTAATACAAAATTACGCAATGGAGCAACTCAGACCAACGTCGCTGGCCCTCAAGCGACGGGCGTTTGTAGGATTACTTGGACTTATCATCGTCCAGCTTCGCTTAAATAGTGCCTGATTAGCCTTTCCTCCGTTAGCACTAGAAGCAGTACGCCCTTTAAGGGCGTATGGGGCTAACCTGGTGAAACTTCAGTCGCTTAGAATGAAAAGCATTATATACAGAAATAATTTCCCCCATCCTGCTTTTGAAGGCAGGATGGGGGATTTTCTTTATCTGTTACCTCTAAGATATAAACTATATACTAGCGTTTCTGCAAAAAAAAACAGTTTTTCCTTGGTATTTTCAGAGAAAAATCGTATATTTGCCAACAGATATTAATTATCTCAATATTTGACCATGGGTAAATATATTAACCCCTTTACCGATTGGGGCTTCAAACGCCTCTTCGGACAAGAATTCAGTAAAGACTTGCTGATTAGTTTCTTGAACGACTTGTTGGTTGACGAAATGCATATCAGGGATGTCACCTTCAAGGACAAAGAGCAGCTGGCAGATGCAAAAGATTTGCGTGGCTGCATCTTTGATATTTATTGTGAAACCGACGATGGAAAACATTTCATCGTTGAGATGCAAAACAGATGGGTTCCGTTTTTCGTCAACCGCTCCATCTATTATGCCAGCAAGGCTATTGTTGGGCAACGGAAGAAAACAAAAGAGCATAAACCTGCACTCTATCAGATTATGCCCGTGTATGTAGTCTGCCTGATGAACTTCATGCCAAAAGACAATACGGTGACGAAATTCAGAACCGATGTTGCCCTGTATGAAAAAGGAAGTCAAGATGTCTTTTCAGACAATCTTCACTTCATCTACTTATCTCTTCCTTTCTTCGACAAGAAAGCAGAAGAATGTGATAGTGATTTTGACAAATGGATTTATGTATTAAAACATATGGAAGCATTAGAGAGAATGCCTTTTACGGCACAGAAGAAGATTTTCAAGCGCCTTGCTGAACTGGCAGATTCCCGCTGCCTGAGTCAGGAAGAGCAAGAAAAATATGATGAGAGCTTAAAGGCTGCCGATGATTACTACGGCGTCCTGATGAGTTATTACATGAATGGTATTGATGAAGGTGTTGCCAAAGGTGAAGCAAGAGGCTTTGCCAAAGGTGAAGCAAGGGGTAGCCATCATAAAAGTCTGGAAATTGCCAAAAACATGATAGCAAAGGGCATGGATGAAAATACCATCATGGAAATAACGGGGTTAACCCAAGAAGAAATCAGAAAGTTGATATCATAGATATGATTAAAGAAATTTCCCCATCCTGCTTTTGATGGCAGGATGGGGGAATTTCTTTATCTGTTATTTCTGAGATAATATTTTATTTTTCTATCTGTTCCTGAGTAAGTCCGGAATACTTCATAATCAGATTGATGTCAACGCCATCAGCAAGCATGTTCCTGACAATATCCAGGGCTTTCTGGTTCATTCCTAATTCCATACATATTTTCCTCCCTAGTTCTATACCCTCCGCAAGACCTTCTTGCTTCGCCGTATCAATGCAGTTCTTGATATCCCGATATGCCATCTTACTTGCTTCATACTCCCTCATTTCCTGAGGTGTGAAGTTGGCAATCTCGGCTTCCTCAAAGAGACGGTCGAAAGCCTTGTCGCACAACTCCTTTGGGCGTTGGGTAAGTTTATAGAGGTTCTTCAGCGCATAAAGCCACTTCTCGTAGAGCGTTTCCAATTCTCCTAGTGTCTTATTGAATTTAGCTAGTACTACATAGATAAACTCCTGCTTGTCGTAGGAAATCTTGTGGGTAGCGGTATTGCACAACTGTACATGATGGCGGGTTTTCTCCTTGTCGAAGGCATCCTCATACATGTTGAAATTGAGCAGCGCAACAGTATAGACATGATTGATATTGAAATCCCAGTCGTTCCCCTTTGGTGTCTGTTCACGAATCGGGAAGGTGGAGTCGAAGAGAGAGCGGTCCTTGAAATACGCCTGATAAGCATTCTGCATTTCAACGATGAACTTCTCGCCGTTTTCTCCTTCACAATACACATCGAAGATGTCTTTGCGGTCGGTATAGCCATCTCCCACATGCTCCGGATTCAGATACGATACGTCCTTCACAACCTGTCTGCCATTAAACAAGCTGTTGAGGAAGCAAATGAGCAAATCCTTGTTCATTGCTGTTCCAAAAATTCGCTTGAAACCGAAGTCGGTCAGCAAGCTGATGTATCTTTCTTCTACCTGTTTCATACGCATTATGTTTTTATTCTTCTGCAAAGATTATGCCAGCGAGCGCAATGAAAGCTTGCTTTCTGATTGCCGAGCGCCGCACAATCTTCTGCAAAGATACGCTGAATATTTGTAACTTCCAAATTTTCAGGGCTGTTATTTGCTTTGAGGAGTGGAACTTCTTGTTTTATAATAAAACGAAAGGTGGGGGAAATTACTGAACTTTCGCAAGTTTTGTCCCTTTAGCCCGTGCTTGAACTACATGCGAAAGTTCTGCAAATATAGTATTGTCAGACTCTCCTGACAGATGGAGAATTTAAACTATATACTAGCGTTTCTGCAAAAAAAACAGTTTTTCCTTGGTATTTTATCAGAAAAATCGTATATTTGCCAACAGATATTAATTATCTCAATATTTGGCCATGGGTAAATATATTAATTCAAGTTTCGCAAGTGGTTCAAGAACGGGCTGAAGGCCCAAAAGCTCCTAGCCCAGGGCATCGCCCTGGGTATAATAGCAGTCAGCAAGGCGCCCTGTAAGGGCAAAAGCCTTATAAATTCTTGGTTTTTTAAAGCTTTTGCCCTTACAGGGCGACAGGTTTGCGTCCGTAATTACCCAGGGCGATGCCCTGGGAGGGCACTGAAAAAGTCCCTTCATGGGTTATGTTAGTTTAACATTC
>JAJXAL010000232.1:0-1861 GCA_021628325.1 Segatella copri
GACCAAGGCTCCCGAGTGCTACCCGATGACCATCGGCTTAGGATTCAGACTGTAACATAGCTGCAATGTAGCAGAAATATAGCTGTAATGTAGCAAAACATAACTGAAACTGTCCCCATCTGAAACACCCATTCAGATGAGGACAGTTTTTTATTCTGCCAAATTCGGGAATTTAAAACGGCCAAATTCGGGAAAAATAATCGGCCAAATTCGGGAGTTAAATAATGCCAAATTCGGGAAAAATATTCGGCCAAATTACGGAATTTGGAAAAAAAAGCTTATCTTTGCACCAAAATTAAATCATAAGATATGAGTATAAACGATTATAAGCCAAGAGTTATAGACCAACTACTCAGCAGAAAGCTGAGAGGAAAAGGAGCCGTACTTATTGAAGGTGCAAAATGGTGTGGAAAAACATCCACAGGTGAGCAGCAGGCTAAGAGTGTGATCTATATGTCAGACTCTGCCCGAAGAGACCAATATCGAATCTTTGTTGATAGTACCCCGAAAGTAATATTAGACGGAGAGACGCCACGATTGATTGATGAATGGCAACAAACTCCTAAATTGTGGGATATGGTTCGCTTTGAGGTTGACCATCGCCATGGGATGGGACAATTCATCCTTACGGGATCTGCAGTACCAGCCAAGCTAGAAGAACTCCACCATACAGGAACGGGTAGAATAGCCCGATTACTCATGCGCCCTATGTCATTATGGGAATCAGGAGATTCCAATGGAACAATTTCCCTTAAAGAGCTATTCACCTCTCCAAAATCCATTGCTGCAGAAAACAACAACGACCTACAAAGAATCTCATATCTCATTTGTCGAGGTGGTTGGCCACAAGCAGCATTATTGGATGATGATGAAGAAATTGCACTTGATCAGGCCATAGATTATTATGATGCTGTGGTGAATGCAGACATCCAACGAGTAGATGGAGTGGAAAGAAATCCAGAAAGGGTAAAACGCTTGATGAAATCGTATGCAAGAAGTCAAGGCACACAGACATCATTGGCAGAAATCAGAAATGATATGTTGGCAAACGACCAATCAGCACTTGACGAGAAGACTGTAAGTTCTTACCTTGATGCTTTGCGCAAAATATTTGTCATAGAAGATATGCCTGCATGGAATCCAAACTTACGTTCGAAGACTTCCATCAGAACAACAGATACAAGATATTTTGTAGATCCTTCTATCGCTACTGCTGCGCTTAGTATAGGACCTAATGATCTCATGAACGACCTAAATACCCTAGGTCTATTCTTTGAGACATTATGTGTAAGAGACTTACGTGTATTTGCTCAGGCATTGGATGGAAATGTATTTCATTATCGAGACAAGACTGGTCTGGAATGCGACACAGTTGTGCATTTAAGAAATGGTGATTATGGATTAATAGAAATCAAAATTGGTGGTGACAAATTAATCGAAGAAGGAGCTGCTAATCTCAAAAAACTATCGCAAAAGATAGATACCACAAAAATGAAATCGCCTTCTTTCCTGATGATACTTACCGCCGTAGGAAGTTTTGCTTATCGCAGAGAAGACGGAGTATATGTTGTGCCTATTGGCTGCCTGAAAGACTAGATTCGGATAGAATGTAACAAAAATAACTCCTATATGTAATAAGGTATAATCTCATAAAATCATCAAAAAAATCGAAAAAAGTGGCGATAGGTGTGCGAAATCTCATTAAAAAACATAGATTACGCACACCTATCGCCACTTTTCGCTATTTATCGCCTAAATTTAGGCTATAGTAACAGAGAGAACTTTGTTATTTATTTTAACTCAATTTCCATATTTTTATTTGGCACAAAGGACATGTTTCCTTCATAACATGGCTTGGCTG
>JAJXAL010000103.1:0-7728 GCA_021628325.1 Segatella copri
AAAATGTGAATGTGAATGTGAATTTGAAATGTTTTTCAATGTTACCTGAAGGAGAAGCGTATAATCGGGTTTAAGTAATAGTAGCCATTATAACAGGTTTATATTATATATATAATAAGGTACGCGCGCGAGGACTGAATTTCATTCACAATATCCAATAAAAGGAATGGATGGAACAACCCGATACATTGATTTACATTTCAAATTCACATTCACATTCACATTTTGTTTTGATGGTTTTATGAAAAAAGACAATTTGGTAAAAATAATTTAGAATTTATTTGTTTATTCGGGGAAAAAGTGTTACTTTTGTAGTTGCTATGGAAAATAACTTTCATGGTATAATTTAAACCAGAAGCTAATGACTGGACGAACTAAAAACAGCACAGAAAAGACTTCTTTTGTTGTCTTCAAGTATGATTTCTGCAAAAGCCGGAATCTTTCAAGTATCGAGGGTACTCTACCCTTGGATTTTCTCGAAATGTCATCGCCTGAAAAATATCAGGAATGTCAGACTGGTTTCGAGAAGGTAATGGACAGTTTGCTGAAAAGCAAGAAAATGACTTTGGTGGAATCACGGAAGAATGAGGAAGACGTTATTCACGACAACCGAATATTGGGATTTCGCGAAGGTGTGGCTGTGCTGGATGTATGCGCAGACAAAAAAGAATTTTATTGGAGTAACTTTAAGGAGAATGAAATTCACAACCAGCCTTTCTGTAAGGTAATCATTGATAATCGCCCCAACAGAGGTTTCCTTTTTGTGGAAGAATCTAGAATCTTCGGCGGCAAAAGGGGACAGGACAAGGTGGTGGCTCTTCTGCGTGATAATATCAACAGGGTGGCGAATCAATATGGCTGGAATATGGTGATTTCTGCCAAGTTGCCACCTGGTGATTTCTTTGATGCCGTGGCTGAAAGAATCAAGGCTGGCTGCAGGCCAAGGGCTGTGGTGTTTTCTTTTCCTCGCCATCAGTCTCTCAGCGATGCGCCATATTCCTTTGTCATGCAATTACAGATGCAGCAGTCATTAATGGAGTGTCTCAATGCCAGTATGTATGAGGTAAAATTTGGTACAGATAAAGGTAAGCAGTTGCACTTAGACAAGGCAAACAGGGACATTGCCTTGATGGTGAACCTGTGCAGCAAGGAAGATTACGGCATCAAGGTATATTATTGGAAAGGTCCGTGCACCTCTTCCCGTTCGCTGAAACGAACCAAGGTGAAAATCTCCGATGTTGAGATTGTTGCTCTGGTTAATGGAGATGCTGTCTGTTGCGATTGTCATGGAGATTCTCAGTTTGCTTTGATCAATTCTCTTGATATGATTCTTGATGATTTAAAGGGTTACGACGATGAGGTTATTTAAGATGAAGACCAGACAGATGGTAGATAAATCTTTTTCGCAACACATGATTTATCAGGTTTTCAGAGCCATCACCCATGATATCTTCAATGATAAGACGTGGTTTCCTACGTCCAGATGTTCATGCGAGGATGTTTTTTATGAGGTATTCTGCATCGTAGACAAAATGATGTTTTCGCATACCGATACCGAGAGCCGCCTTGCCTTTGTGGAGGGAATAGGGCAATATGAAAAAAACTATGTTGACGAGGATGAGTATGCTACAGCTCAGGAAGAGCGGCAGAGAATCGTATTTGTCATCCTGTATATGGCAGCTGTGATACTTCAGATGATGCCTTTGGAGTCGAAAGTGTTTCAATTTTGCTCAATGATTATGGGGCAATGGAGAGGCTACGTAACTCAGGAGTTTTCTCAGCGGTGCCTCGGAGCAGTCGTGAAGAACCATGAGGTGGTTGAGCGGCTGGCAGCCAATATCGGTTATTATGGCGAGGATGGTTTCTTCGTTTCATCTCAGATTAATGAACTGATGCGTCAGAACAATGATGAAGATTATCTGCACGGATTCGAGCCTGAACAGAAGAGGACATTAGAATTGGAAGTGACAGATTTTGAGGTGCAGGAAAACGGCGGGCAGGAAAAAAAGGAAGAAGATAATGAGAAGAAATGGGGCGACTTGAGCCAGGAAGAAAGAGTAAAGCGAGCCTTGCAGAAGATGATAGACGAGAAGGCTATTCCTTTGAAGAAAGACTATGCCCTGATTATGGTGGCGCTCTCTGATATCAACGATTTTGAAGGCAAATTTGATAATGGCGCATCTTTCTGCAAGTATCTTACGGAGCAGCTGAAAATGCCTTCCGACCTGACCAATGCCAGTGTCATCTCCAAGCGTTTCTCCAAAATGCGTGGCGAATTTCCCAACTGGTTGTTTGATGACGTAAGTGATCCTAACGCCCGGCAGAAACTCATCAATATCGCTAACCGTTTTGTCGCCATCTACCGTAAGGGGCAGTAGGAAGCGGGGAAATGACTGCTTCTTGTGAGTGTTGGCAAGTTTTAGATGGAATGTTAAAAACGTAAAATAGAGCAATCTTTAGGCATATTCTACGTTTAATATCAGAATAGGTTTAATAAACAAATTAGGATATGAAGTATTTTGTAAAAAAATCAGTCTTGCTACTGTTGGTAGTCTTGGCTTTTTGTGCGTGTGACAACAGCAATGACAATGGTGAGGTTATTCAGCCGAATCCACATCCACAGTCATCGAAAACTGTCGTCAATTATACTGGCGAAGTAGAGTTTGTGGTGGATGCGCCACAAATTCGTGAGGATATAGAGCAGGATTTGAAGGCAAACCCTCCTTTTGGAGGAAGCAAAAAATATCAGTTTATCATAAAAAGATACTCGAGGCTTCTTCCTGCTTCATATATGCTATATGCGGTGAATCCTGAGGACGATAAGTCTGCTGACGGGTATATACTGGACATCGCTGGTAAAGTGGAGTATAAGGACAATTATAGATTGTTCCCTACCGCATCTGGACAAGGTTGGTATAAGGAGAATATTGTGCCTGTCGACACAAAGGATGGCAAGCCTGTTGCAACATACGATGTGTTTATGCAGCTAAATATTCCTTCTTCTACGGTTGGTAGCAAGATGTATTTCTGCGAAGATCTTACGGAGAAATATCGCCAGAAGTTCCCTAATGAAGACATTCATGCCGTGGTTCGCCGTTTGGTTCTTTCTTATGTCAGTGAGGGGGATAATATAAAAGAATAGGAACATATCTGAACAGAAAATTTTTTAGAAATAATACAGTATCAGCACTTTTTGCTTCGTTTGCAAGCAGAAAGTGCTTTTTTTATGCCTTCAGATGAGCTGGAGGCTTAGCGGAAGGCTTAGTTGCCGGCGATGAGGCTTAGTAGGAGGCGAACCGGCAGGACGCCTATTGTCGGGGAGGCTTTTTTTCCTTACTTTTGCATTCAGAAATAATCAATGATTGGGATTATGGAAAAAGGAAAGAAAATAACTCCACAGGAAGCGTCTCAGACTAATCCAGTGGCAAAGCCTGAGGATACCAAGGGCGGAATCAATAACATGGTATCATCTGGGTTGATAGGAAAAAAGCTGGCTGAACAGGCTGAAGAGAATGAAGAGATGCCCATGCATCATCTGATTGCCGATAAGGATTATCCCTCGGGCATCAGAGAATGGATGATTACTTCGCCTTCTGACCTCAAGTATCCTACGCTGGTGGTGGCTGCAGCCATGCTCAGCGTTTATCTTACACGTGTCAGAATACAGTATGTGTATGATAATCAGGGAGAAAAATCGGCCATCGTGTTGCAGGTCATCGTAGAGGGCGAGCAGTCGAGCGGAAAGTCGTTTGCCAGATACATCATGCGTACCCTGATGAAGCCGTTCATCGAGCGCGACAGCGAGATGAGAGCCAAGGAGCAGGAGTATGCTGCCCTGAAGCGACGCCAGGGAAAGAAGGATGGCAAGCTGCCACCCGAACCGAAGACCGACATCACCATCCTGCCCGAAACCGTATCGCTCACCATGTTCATCAAGCGATGCGATGCAGCTGTCAAACTTTATGGTGCTCCGAAGACGCTCTTCGAATTTGCCGATGAGATTTCTGCCATCGTGCATTCTGCCAAGCGCCAGTTTGCCGACCTCTCGCAGGTTATCAAGACGGCATACGATCTGGGCAGCGTCTATGGTCAGGATTTCATGAGCGAAACCAGCTATAGTGCCATGGTAGATGCCTTGCTGTCGTTCGTTTTCTGCGGCACCCAGAGTGCGGTGAGCAGATATATGAACAAGGCTGCCATTGAGGGCGGTTCGGTTACTCGTACTATTTTATGCCCGCTCATCAGTCATCTGGGCGACAATCCACCACAGTTTCAGGCGTTGACCGATATGCAGCGTAAGGAGCTGGAGAATACATTGGATAAGCTCTTCGGGTTGTGCTATGAGGAAGATGGAAAATTCCATCAGGAGATAGAGGAAGATATGAGCTGGCTCAACAAGACGGTGGTAAAATGGTGTAACGACTGCCGCCAGCAGGTGGTGAAAACCATGTCCAAGTCGATGGATGTCTTCTACAAGCGCAGTTCTGTTTCTGCCTTCCGCATCGCTGCCCTCATGCAAGTGCTATACAAGGTTGAGGGGAAGAAAAGCGAGAAGGAAATCCGGAAACTGGTAAGGCAGACCTATCTGGCTTGTGCCGACCACATCTTGCGTAATATGTTGCAGCGATGGGGCAAGGCTTTCGAGCAGATTTCTGCTGAGGGCGAAGGAGAGCCTTATCATACAGTAGACTATTTCAGCGAGTTGCCGCAGGAATTTTCTTATCAGTTCCTGGAGGAATTCCTGACGCAGAAGGGACTCAAGACCCCTGCCCGCAACATGGTATGCAACTGGCGCAGATGGGGATGGCTCGAGAAGCCTAAAAAGGGTGAGAACAAGAAAGTGCTTAGAAAAACGCAGCAGAAAACTACCCATGCAGCTGATGTTGATATTCCTGATAAATAGATTTTCACGTATTAAAAAATCAATTATTATATGGCAGAATATATAGATTCAATCACGCTCTCTAAACTTAGAGGCATCAATATACTGGAGGTGGCTGATGCTTTGGGAATAGGCTTGCGTCATCGCAATGCGCTCTGTATCAGTCATAACGATTCTAATCCGAGCTTGCATTTCTGGCCATCAACCAATACTTGCCATTGCTTTGCATGCGGGTGGGGTGGTGATAATATCGACCTGGTGATGAAGCGGGAGAATCTCTCTTTTACCGAAGCCTGCCAATGGTTGGGAAGAAACTTCGGTATTGTTGTGGGGAATGGCCGACAGCCAGCAAGGGGTACGGTCGGGCAGCCGGCAAGGGGTACGGTCGGGCAGCAGAAAACGGAATGCGATACGGACAGAATCAACCTTAGAGGACCATTCCAGCATCAGCCGGATGTAGATTATCTCATGAGAATGCTTGAGGGAAAGAAACTCACCGAGACTGCAAGGGATTTCCTTTTCGAACAGCGAAAGCTGCGCCCCGAATACATCTATTGGTGCAGAGTGGTAAGTACAGATTTTTCTATCGCTGGCTATCGCTTTGGTGGTAAGTTTTTTGATGGTCCTTCCCTGCTCATACCTTACTATGGGGTGGATGGAAGATTGCTAACGGTACAGAGCAGATTTCTGGGGGATAAATCTAAGGAGAAGCCCCGGTTTAAATTTGCACCTGGCAGCAAACCTATGGTATACGGGATGCAGATTTTGCCCCAAGTAGCTGATAATGAACCTTTGGCTATTACTGAGGGATGTACCGACTGTTGGAGTGCTATGTCTATGGGTTATAAGGCGATAGCAATACCAAGTGCTACACTTTGTAATGAAGAATGTCGCAGTCTTTTGTCGGGAAGGAATCTTCACATGTGGCCAGATCAGGATAAGCCTGGCATTAGTCTCTATATGAAATTGAAGGAGATGTTTCCGCAGCTGGTGTATCATCAGTTGCCCGAAGGATGCAAGGATTTATCTGATTATTATCAGTCCTCTTACGTTCAGAAAATGTGAAAGTGAATGTGAATTTTCATTGTTTTCTTAATAGCTTTTTGGGTAGATATTGTTTGTTATTTTTGTCGGTTATTGTTTGTTATTTTTATCGTTTATTGTCTGTTATGATGAAATTAGTATTAAATCGTTTTCGTACAGTTCGTGGCGCCGTAGTGGGTCGCCTCAGTCAGGAAATAGTAGATCGCAAGGGTGGCGTTGTTGACCACGAACATATTTGCGATACAGTAGAGCGCGAGGGGGGCTGCCTGGAGCCTGGTGAATATCGCGTAGTGGTGGCTAAATGCCGCAGTTTCGCCCGCAAGATGATGTTCTTGGAGGCGGTGAAGAAGGAGGCTTCCTCTTCTTCTGATGCTTCATCAGGGGTGGGCTGTTCGCCTCTTCCTCTCCCCGAAATCTGCGAGCGCTGCCGCCTGGAGCGCAAGCATCATAGGTTCGGGTGCATGGATGAGCTTCATGCCCTTTCGTGTCCGATGCTTCAGCCGGGCAATGGTCCGTTCCGTCTCCGCAAGGGCGGCATCCTCATCGGTGAGGCTCATGCTCCCGGCTTCGTCCTCAGAAGCCAGGAACTCTTCCTCCAGCTCTTCGACCGGGTCAACAAGGTGCTGAGACGCGGGGGCGAAGTGGTGGTGGAAGTGAAGGAGGAAATGGGGTAAGGGATACCTTGAATACCACCTTGAGTAACACCTTGAATACCACCTTGAGACCCATCTAGAGTAACATCATCTCCTTCGATATTAAGTATATAGATAAGAAAGATGGCAGCCTTATAACTGGTGAGCTATCTTTCTTTCTTATAACCATAAGCTGGTTAATTTCAGCCATTTCTGATATTTTATCCTCAAAAACTTTGCCGTTTCGCAGAAAACTCGTATCTTTGTAGCGGAAATATAATTATGGAGGAACAGAAATATGATTTACTATGTAGCTAATCCGATATACGATTCTGTGTTCAAATTCCTGATGGAAGACGAACGCATCGCCAAAACCGTGCTCGCCGCCCTGCTGAAAAAGGAAGTGGTGAGCGTGGAAATGAGAAGGCATGAGCATCCTAATATCACTCGCGACAATATCTCGATGTTTCGCATCGACTTTGCTGCCAGGGTGAGAGAAGAGGATGGAAGCGTAAGGCTCATCCTTATCGAACTTCAGAAGACATGGCTCGATACCGAGACGCTCCGGTTCCGACGTTATCTGGCTGCCCAGTATAATGCTGAGGAGAATATGATAAAGGAGGGAGAGGGCAAGGGATATGCCGTGCCGATGGTGGCTGTGTATCTGCTGGGCCATAGAGTGGGAGATATTGACAAGGCTGTGGTATACGTGAACCACAAGGCGCTCGACTATGACGGGAAAGAGGTGGAGAACGGGATGGATGATCCTTTCATCAACAGTCTGACGCATGACAGTATCCTGGTGCAGATTCCTCTTTTACATGGCAAGATAAACAACAGGCTCGACAAGGTGCTGAGCGTGTTCGACCAGTCGCAGAGGGATAAGAAGAACCAGCAGATGTTATGTCTGGAGGGTGATAAATATAAGGATGATTCGGATATGATGTATATCGTTCACCGTCTGGGACTCGCCACAATGAGTGCTAATATCCGGCAGGAGATGAATGATGAGGATGAATACTATTCTGCCATAGAAGCTCGCGATACGCAGGTGATGAAGCTCAATAAGATTATCAGTGAGCAGGCTAATCAGGTAAATGAGCAAGCTACTCAGATAAATGAGCAAGCTACTCAGATAAATGAGCAAGCTACTCAGATAAATGAGCAAGC
>JAJXAL010000103.1:7828-13264 GCA_021628325.1 Segatella copri
TACTCAGATAAAAAGCATGGCGCAGGGCATGCTGGAGAATGGAATGCCCCTGGAGATGGTGGCTAAGATGATGAACAGAACGCCTGAGGAAGTTCGTGCTTTATTGGGCAAATGATATAGAAAACGCAGGGATGCCAGGGGGAATCTCTGCGTTTTTTAGTGTCATAGCGTAAAAATGGCAGATCTTTACGCTATGACACATTGTTTTTACCTTTTGAAACTCCGATTTTGAAGTAATTCAAGTTAAATCATGCAACAAACAGAAAAATTTCTAATTATGCAAAGTATTTTCCGCTTTTTGTAACGATTTTCGGATTAAACAAACGATATTTGGAGAAAAATGAGTATCTTTGCAACCGAAAACAATAATATACGCCAATGGCTGAGAAAAATTTTAAATGTAATTTGTGACTTAGAACACTTTGATGCAAGATCTCAAGTGAGTCGGTCTTGATATTTTAACTCAGGCAGCGAGCACTCGGAGATATTCATTTCTGTTTTTTATCTCAACTGGCTTATAATTCGAAAATTGTATCACAATTTGTATCAAAATCAAAAAAGCATAACAATGGAACCATCTATATACAATTTTTCACTTTGTACCGCACTGCCGTTAATGTTATTCTTCGGCTTTTATTTTTTATTTGCAAAGACTCCTGAAAAGAAAATTTTCAAGAATTATCTCCGCTCCCGACAGATGATGGGTATAGCTATGCTGCTGCTTTCGGCAAACTATTCGGTACATTTCTTCTTTGGTATCCGATTCAAAAATGCGGATTCTGCCATATTGATGAACATGTCCACATACTTCCTGTGCTATTCTCTGTTCAGTTCGGCATTGATAATGTTGCTTGATCGTTTTTACATTACCAAACGGCGTGTGTGGACACATATCATATTATGGATTATATTTTCAACTCTTTCCGGAGTTGTGTTGTTCCTGTTGCCAAGCGGAATCATACAAAAAATCTCTTTATTTGCTTTAGCTGCCTGGTTGGTCGTTTTTGGAGTCGTTTTAGCTCGCAGAGTCATAATTGCATATCGTAGAGCCATTCGGATTTTCAATGAAACTCAGGCGGATGATATAGGCGCATATATCGAATGGCTTTCCATATTCACTTATTGGGCTGTTATCTTTGGTGTCGGATGCGGATTGCTGACATTTCTGCCAGACAAATATGTTTTTATCTGGATTTTGTCGTCAATACCGTTCTATAGCTATCTTTTCTACAGCTATCAGAACTACCTGCTGTTCTATGAACAGGTAGAAAATGCGTTTGAGCAGGATATGCAATCTGATGAAGAACTTCTGACAAATTCGGGAATTGAACCCGAAATGGTTTCAGAAGAAGTTCCTGGGTCCTATACAGAATTTACAGAGAAGGTTGACAACTGGATAAAGACAGACGGCTATGTCCAGCAGGGGCTTACCATAAAAGAACTGTCCAAAATACTTTATACGAACCGTACCTATCTTTCCGCTTATATCAAGACTACGTATAAAATGACATTCCGCGAATGGATAACCAGTCTCCGGTTGGAGTATGCTAAAAACATACTGAAGAAGCATCCAGAAATCAATATACAGAAGCTGGCTGAGTCTTCCGGTTTTCTTTCCCGCAGTAACTTTATCAAATTATTTTCCGAGAAGGAAGGATGTACGCCTGCCAAATGGAAAAAAGCAAATCGGGAATAATTTGTGTAGTAAAAAAACATCGGAAAAGGTCACAGAAACCCATTTTCAAAAAGTGTTCAAACGACAAAAAAGTGCTAATTCGACAATTCAAAAAGTGCTAATTCGACAAAAAAGATGCTCGACGACAATTTTTATAAAAATTAATAGAAAAAGTTTTTCTAATCTTTTGGGGCATAGAATGGCATTTATTATCTTTGCAGGAGACAAAGATAATAAATGCATGTTTATATGAGTAGAAAAATCACTTTCCTTACCCTGTTTCTATGGCTGATGACGGTAACTTTTCCTGTCATTGCGCAGCAGAAAGCTGCTCAACAAAATCACCTTACCGACATGCCATTGGAAACCAAAACCCCAACCGACTATCATTTTTCCCTGCGTGCCAACCTGCTGCGCTGGGCTACCCTGACACCAGATCTTGGCGTGGAATGGCGCATCTGCCCGTCGTGGGGCATTGCCGTAAACGGCTCGTGGACTTCTTGGAGTTGGAATGACAAACACCGCCGCTATGCACTCTGGGAAGTGGCTCCAGAAGTGCGTTACTATATGGGTGAGAAGAAAGCCTGGTATCTGGGCGCGATGTTCAAGACCGGACAGTTCAACTACAAGCTCTCTGAAACTGGCAAGCAGGGCGACCTGATGGGTGGTGGCATCACCGCTGGCTATCAGATGTGGCTGAATAAGGCACTGGCTCTTGATTTCAACTTCGGTTTGGGCTACCTGAATGCCGACTATGAGAAATATGAAGTCATCGACGGTGTACGTGTACGCCGCGGCAACGAAACAAAAGATTGGTGGGGTCCCATCAATGCCGGTGTGACATTGGTATGGAAGTTATTCTAATACGGAGGAATAGAATATGGAAGTAAGACAATATATAAATATGATGGGAATGGCAGCCGCCGTGCTGCTCTCTTCATGCGTGAAGGACACGCTTTATGACACGCCGCATCCCGACTACGGGAAGATTGCGGTGACAGCCGACTGGTCGGCCCGCGGTGAGGGTATCGACATACCTGCCACGTGGACGGTCACCATGGGCGACTATACGGGTACGGAGACTTCCGCCATCCATGCCCCTGACCATCTGTTTGCTCCGGGCAGCTACACCCTTGCGGTGTGGAATCCGGCTGAAGGAATCACGGTGAACGGCACCACAGCCACCATTGCCGCAGCCACGGGAAACCGGGCAGGCACGGATGCCTTTGTGAACAATGCCCCGGGATGGTTCTTCACCTATACGGAACAGGTGAGCATCGAGAAAGACAAGGACTATCCGCTGATCGCCACAATGAAGCAGCAGGTACGCGAACTGACGCTTGTCGTCGAACCGACGGGTGATGCCGCCGGACGCATCACGGAGATTGTTGCCCATCTGACGGGTGCAGCCGGAACACTCGATTTCGCTACCGATACCTACGGAGCCGCTTCGAACGTCGTGCTGCCCTTCACCAAGATAACCGAAGGTGACGATGCCGGCAAGTGGAAAGCCACGGTGCGGCTGCTGGGTGTGACCGGCACGGAACAACTGCTGACGGGTGAAATCCGCTATGCTGACGGCAACCCGACCCCCACCACGCTGAAAAGCGACCTTACGGAAGCCCTCAAGGAATTCAACACCGGAAAGGGCGAATCGCTGACCCTCGGCGGAACGCTGGTTGAGACTCCCGAAGGCATGGAAGTGGACGGAGCCGAAATCAACGGCTGGGAAGAAGTGAAAGGTGATGATGTAAATGCCGATTTGTAACTAATAAAATGACAGATATAATGAAGACAAGATTTTTTGCACTTGCAGCGCTCGCCCTCGCACTGGCGGCATGCAACAACGACAACGAGAACCTGAATGGTGGCCCTGTGGCCGCCCAGTTTACCGCCGATATCGCCCCTGCCACCCGCGCCAGCGGAACCACTTGGGACAACGGTGACCGTATCGGCATCACCGACATCGACAACGATACCCAGTACGGCAACGTGCCTTTCATCCTGAAGAACGGGAAATTTGAGGCAGAAGGAAAGGTCATCTATATCGAAGATACAAAGACCCATACTTTCCGCGCCTACTATCCGTACAACGCGGCGGGAGGCATCATCACAGCCACGACCGATGTCACGGCGCAGCAGAACCAGCCTGCCATCGACTTCCTCTTTGCTTCAGGAGCCACGGGAGACAAAAACAACCCGGTAGTAAGCTTTACCGACAAAACCGCCAAAGGCGGTGAAAACAACTCCTTCCACCACCGCATGAGCCAGATAACCCTTACCTTCGAGGCGGGCGACGGCGTGAATTTCAGCGTGGTCAAGCCTGAACGTTACACGCTGGACGGATTGTTACTCACCGGTACGTTCAACACGGCCGACGGTATTGCCACCGCAGACAACGGGGCACAGACCGGAGAACTGACCATGAATCTGGCAGACGGCAATCTCACGTCATCGATCATCCTCTTCCCGCAGACAGTTGCATCCCTGCCGTTGGTTGTGAATTACAAAGGTCAGGAATATCATGCCACACTCACCATGCCCGAAGGCGCACTGCAGGCGGGCAACAACTATACCTATACCGTCAAGGTACGCAACAAAGTCCTTGAAGTCAGCGAAGCCACCATTGCAAAGTGGAACGATATAGACGGTGGAGATGTGGGTGCTGACCTGTAAGATGTTAATAATTAATCGATTAGAATGAAGAATTATGAGACATAGATTATTTGTCCCCGCAGCCACCGCACTGCTGTTCGCCCTCTTACTGGGCGCCTGCACACAGGACGAACTGGCTGACGATAGCCGTCTGTCCAAAGAGGAATATCCTATAGTCATCCATGCCACCGGACTGTCCGTGGAGGCAACGCCGCAGGCAGCCCCATCAACCCGTGCATCCGTGGACGGCAACTGGCAGGGCGTCACTTCCGTGGCACTCAAGATGGGCGATGCGGTAAAGGAATACACCGTTACGGCTTCTACCGATTTCAAGAGTGCCACGCTCTCACGCGAGAACGACCCGTACTACTGGACCAGCCGCAACCCGATTACCGTATCGGCATGGTGGCCCTTCGACAATGCCGACATCACACAGATGCCTGCCGTGAAGGTGGCCGAAGACCAGAGCAAATTGGCTGACTTCCAGAACAGCGACTTCATCTCCGCCGAAAACCAGACGGTGAAATTTGACGACCCGACACTTGGATTTACCCACCGCACGGCACGCGTGACAATCGAACTGAAGCCCGGCACGGGATTCACGAGCGTCACCGGTGCCACGGTGAGCCTCGTGAGCCTGTCCGCCGATAACGGCAACCCGACCGCCATCAAGACCTACAACGCAAGCGGCAACACCTACGAGGCACTGACCGCCCCGCAGACCGTTGCGGCAGGCAAGCCGTTCGTCAAGGTGGAACTCGGCGGCGGCACCTTCTACTTCCGTCCGCAGAACAACGTCGTATTAGAAGCGGGTAGCCGCTATAAGTATACCGTTAAGGTGAACGCCATCGGCTTGACGTTAGAGGGTTGCACCATCGGTGATTGGGCTGACGGCGGCGGCGAGAGTGGCGCAGCCGAGTTGGGCTACATCTACGATAGCAACACCAAGACCTACACGGTCTATAACGCCGACGGCCTACTGGCATGGAACGAAGCTGCACAAAAAGACAGATCGATAAATTGCACCCTCACCGCCGACATCGACCTCACGGGCAAAGACTGGACGCCGATAGGCACAGACTACGACAACTCATACACCGGCACCT
>JAJXAL010000104.1:0-13250 GCA_021628325.1 Segatella copri
CCATCATACCCAGGGCGATGCCCTGGGCTAGGAGCTTCTGCCCTTTCAGGGCGTGTGGGGCAAAACTTTCAGCTGCACCATTTCATACATCATCGGCTCAGCCAAGCCTCCGGATTGAGCTTGGCAGTCTCCTTGCGAAGCTGGAACTGGAGGATGTTTTCAGAGCCAACACTACCCAAAGCTTGACGGGTACTTACCTTCTGACCCTTATGAACGCTGACCGATTTCAGATTACAGTAAACAGAGATGTAGGCACCATGACGGACCAGCACGTTCCACATGCCACCATAACCGAAGACGGCACTCACCTCACCATCGTAGATGCTGCGAGCCACACAACCCGGCTTGCCCTGGATATTGATACCCTTATTGTCGAGCGTTACGCCCTTCAAGCCTTCCACGTTATACTGACCGAAATGACTCACCACACGGTAACTGCCGCTGATAGGCATCGGCAATCTACCACGGTTAGCCTCGAATCCACCGCTCAGCATGCGGTCTACCGAACTCAAGGTAGAAGCCTCCTGTGCCTCCTTCTTGGCAGCGGCAATCTCACGGGTACTGCGTTCCGCATCCATCTTCGCCTTCAACTCGGCAGCCTGTCTTTCAGCCTCCGCCTTTCTTGCAGCCTGTTCGGCAGCAGCCTGACGGGCAGCCTGTTCTGCGGCGGCACGCTGGGCAGCCTCGGCAGCAGCACGCGCCCTAGCCTGCGCTTTTGCCTTCGCCTTAGCCTCAGCCTGGGCAGCAGCCTCCTCCTGAGCCTTTCTTGCAGCCTCGGCAGCCAGTCTTGCTTCTTCGGCAGCCTTTCTGCGGGCAGCTTCGGCAGCAGCCTCACGCGCCTTGGCTTCGGCTATACGACGGGCATTCTCCCTGGCAGCAGCCTCGGCAGCAGCTTTCTTGCGAGCCAGTTCCTCGGCACGTTTCTTGGCGGCAGCAGCGGCAGCGGCCTTCTTCTTAGCCTCGGCAGCAGCACGGGCACGAGCCTTGGCTACTTCCTGAGCAATCAAGCGGTCAATCTGAGCGTTGATTGCCGCATCTTTCTGACGCTGGTCGGCGATGACAGCCTGAATGGTCTTCTGCTGTTTCTGCAGTCCCTGCACCATTTCCTGCTGCTGGGTCTGCTTACCTTCCAATGCCGTCTTCTCCTGCTTACCCTTATATAATAAGGTGTTCTTATGTCCCTTTACATGCTGCAACTGCTGGTGCTTCTCGTTCACCTGCTTCTGCTTAGCCTTTACAGCTTCGCCCTGCGCCTTCTGATAGGAAGAATACTGGCGGATGAAGGAAAGGCGGCGATACATCTGTGTCAGATTCTTGGCACTGAAGATGAACATCAGTTTGTCCTGAACCGTATGATGACGGCTCATATAGCGCATGGAACGGATATACTTGTTCTTGCGGTCCTGCAACTGTTGCTGAAGCGTTTTCAACTGTGCCTGCAGAATGCCGATATTGCCGTCAATATGATGAATATCCTTCTGGATACCGTCAATCTTCTTCTGACGCTGGTCTATTTCTCCGTTCAGCGCCATCAGGTCTTCAAGACGTTTCTTCACATCCGCCTTATTTCTCTGCAAAGCCTGCTCCTGCTCTCTGATCTTCTTCCGGATAGAAGCACGCTGTCCCTGCAAACCTCGGATAGAGGCATTGCTATAGGTTGCCGCCTTGCGTTCTGCTCTGGTTGGCGCAGCTGGTTTGGATGTCTTTCTGACCGCATGACTTCTGCTATTCGTCTTTCTGGCAGGAGTAGCAGCCTTCTTTTTCGCAGTTACGGCAGTCTTCCTCACCGGCTTCTTCTGGGCAGAATGCTTCTGCGCAAAAGGTGCGAGCGAGAAGGTGATTGCCATGATGAATAATAAGATTCGCTTCATTTCTTATATTAAAAACCCATGTTCTATAATTTCAAACTCTTGATGTGCATTTACATACTCAATATCTTGCTGAGCACATCTGTTGGAGAAATCTGCTTGTATTTGCCCGAAATCTCGGTCTGAGTGCTCCATTTGCTGTCGGTCTTCACCTGATTCAATTGCAGACTGATCTTAGCCTCCTGCTTTTTCCTGGTAGCAGTAGTGGTCATCGCCAGATTCAGGGAGGCAGGGAACATCTTGACGCCTACACTCTTGAAGTTGCCGTAGTCGACGTGGAGATTGGAGGTGCCGTTCTGCGCACTCTTATAGACAACATCTGCTGCTGTGATGCGGCCGGTTGTGCGGTTGGCAGACCAGGAATAGGTCATATTGCCGTTCCTGAAACTAACCGGCACAGCATCTCCTGCCACATCCAGTCTGGCATCAAACTTCTTCAGGTCTGATTCCTTCACATTCCTTTCGCCCGGCAGGAGCAGCTGGTTCCAGAAGAGAGCCTGCAGAGAATAGAAGGAGATGCCCTGCTTCTTGAGGAAATCTACCTGGGTATAATCTGCCTTGATATATTCCTTGTGCAGACGGTCGATGATAAGTACATGGTCGGGAGTAAACTCCAGACGGCCCACCTCTGTACCTAAGATAGGAATAAAGAGCTGGATGCGGATGATTTCATCCTTACGCATGCTCAGTTTGCCCGGCACAGTAATGTCCTTATCACCAGCCTGGAGAGTAAACGACATGTTGCCTACAATATTCCTGGTATACACCTGATTGTCTGAAACCTTCTGTACGAAAGCCAACTTCCTGAGCGTCTCACTCTGACGAGAGTCAGAACCCTTGGTGGCATTCTCTTTCTGATGACTGGCTGATGTGGAGCCAGAACCCTGTAAATTCTTGCTGGTTCCGCAAGAACCGAGGAGCAGGATGCTGCAGGCTGCGGCAAGCAGCATCATCTTATTCTTCTTCATTGTATATTTCATCTTTCCTGATTTTTCTACTTTCCGTTTATTTCTTCTTACCTTTTCTAACTGACTTCTTCGTAGCGGCAGGTTTCTGCTTTGGCGCATTACGCTTCTTCAGTTCTTCTTCGGTAATATATTGTCTGTTCTTAATCTTCCATGCCAGCACCTCAGTCTGGTTCTCGCCGGTATAGGCTTTCTTCCAGAAATCTACGGATTCATCGGCCATACCATTCATATAATAGATATCTCCGGCATGTTCCAGAACCGTACTGTTATCTGCGGTGGAATCGCGGTTTTTGAGTGCCTGGTCTATATAGGTCTTGGCATCAGTATAGCGTTCTTCCATAAAGAGAATCCAAGCATAGGTATCCAGATAAGTACCGTTGTTCGGCTCTGCCTTGATGGTCTTGTAGCTCATCGACTCAGCCTTATGCAGGTCAACACCCTTCTCGCTCAGATAGTAGGCATAGTTGTTCAGCGCCATCACGTTGTCATCTTTCCATTGCAGACAGGAGTCGTAAGCCGCAAAGGCTTCCTGCTCTTCACCTTTCTTATGAAGGATATCGCCGGTTACGGCATAGAGGTCAGAAACCAGGTCGGCTGGCGACTGTGCATTCACCTGCGCCAATCCGAGACGGAACTCACGGAGCGCCTCGTCTTCCTTATCTTTCTGATAATACGCCATTCCACCGAAGTAATAGAACACCATTTCTTCGGGATTATACTCCTGAGCCGCCTTACATTGCTGGGAAACCAGGTCATATTTCTTTTCGTTCCAGAGCATCTGTACGAGTTGCATTCTGGCATTCACGTTATCCGGAGCTATGGTAAGCACCTTTTCGAAGGCACGGCAAACAGTGTCGGCCGGCATCTTCTTCAAACTCATATAAGCAGCTTTCATCTCTGCCACTTCGGCTGACGGATGAGCCACGTTGAGCGCCTTGTCAAACAGCGCAATCACCTTGGTAGAATCGCCACCTTCGCTCTCGTTCTTCTGAATGAAAGAGCGGTACATCATCACCTTGGTCTCCAGATCCGATTTCGGACTCATCAATATCTTATCGAGCATCTGCCCGGCAAGCTGCTCCTGATGAGTGGCATTATAATAGTCATAAAGCGACATCTGGGCATAGGAATTGTCAGGCTCTTCCTTCAGCACATCGGTAAAGCACTTGTAAGCTTCCTTCTGGCGGTCGTGCTGTACGAGCCAGTTGCCCAGCATCGTCTTGTACTGCATATCCAGCGGATGCTGGTCTACCAGCGACTTCAGTTCCTGATAGGCAGCCTTCTTGTCGTTCATCAGTTCATAAACTCTCATTTTAGAGAGGGTGAACTGTTCGCTTTCACCTTCTTCCACCTCAAGACGCGAAATGGTTTTGAGTACTGATTTATAATCCTTGTTCTGGGAATAAAGCTGAACCAGGATGCGGAGGGCATCGGTATTATCGTGGTTTTTGGCATACAGATTTTCATAGGCATCGATGGCAAGATCGTATTTCTGGCTACCTATATAATATCTGCCCAACTGCTCTGCATAGGTCTGGTTTTCCGGATTCAGTTCTTTTGCCTTCTGCATATAGGCAAGTGCCAGGGAATCCTGCTTGAGCTGAGAATAGAAAAGCGACTCATAGAAATAGGTTTCAGCCGCCTTCGGGTCAATCTTCCGGGCATGCTCAAAGAGGTCGAAAGCTGCCGAATAATTGCCGGCAGCCTGCTGGCGCGCTCCCTCCAGGAAGAAATAGTTGTAGCGCTGGCGGTCGTTCGGAGAGAGATGGTCCTCCTGAACCGCCGGCTTCTGAACCGGCTGCACCTTCTTCTTACGGGCAAGCGACGGCATGGCTACCGAACCCAGCAAGACCAGCCCCATTGCCCAACTGATATTTCTAAGATTCATCTTCACGATTCTAATCCTTTCTATTCTATCTTTAATAATCTGTTATTTCACACCCGTATGACCGTAACCACCGGCACCACGCTCGGTCTCATCGAGTTCATTAACCTCGATGAAATCGCATTGTTCGTGCCTAGCAAGCACCATCTGGGCTATACGTTCGCCATCATTAATGACGAAATCCTCTGTAGAGAAATTGATGAGCAGAACCATGATTTCGCCGCGATAATCGGCATCGATGGTTCCCGGCGTATTCAGTACGGTAATGCCATGTTTCAAAGCCAGACCGCTGCGAGGACGGATCTGCGCTTCATAACCTGCAGGCAAAGCCATATAAAGACCGGTTGGCACCAGTCGTCGCTCCATAGGATGAAGCACGATTGCCTCATCGATGTTTGCACGCAAATCCATGCCGGCACTCTGAGGTGTGGCAAACGCAGGTAGAGGCTGATGCCCCTTGTTGATAATCTGTACTTTTATCATGACTTTTTCTTTTTTATCTGTGTCTGAGTTTAATAATCTGCAAAAATAAGCAATTTTGATGGAATAAATGAATTTTTGAGGATAAAAACATGTAATTTATCATATTTTATTTTGATTTGTGCTTACTTTAGTGTATTTTTGCGCTATAGAATCAAGTAATTCAATAATATGGAGTGGAAACAACTGATATCCAACAAGCGTTTCGGACAGGAGCATAAGCATGCCGAGCGCCATGATGATCGCTCTGAATTCAAGCGCGATTACGACCGTCTTATCTTTTCATCGGCATTCCGCCGTTTGCAGAACAAGACGCAGGTTTTCCCTTTGCCGGGCAGCATCTTCGTTCACAACCGCCTCACCCACAGTCTGGAGGTGGCGAGTGTGGGCATGTCGATAGGTAACGACATTTCACGACGTGTCATCCAGAAACGGCCAGAACTGAAGGATACGCTCGTCGAGGAATTAGGAACCATCGTAAGTGCAGCCTGTCTGGCACATGATTTGGGCAATCCGCCTTTCGGTCATTCCGGCGAGAAAGCCATCCAGACATTTTTCTCTGAAGGACCAGGTCAGAAGATAAAATCAATGGTTTCATCGGAGTTTTGGGATGATATTACGCATTTCGAAGGTAATGCAAATGCCTTCAGAATCCTGACCCACCGGTTCAAGGGGCGCCGTCAGGGAGGCTTCGTGATGACCTATTCCATGCTTGCTTCCATCGTGAAATACCCGTTTGCGAGCTGTCTTGCCGGGAATCACGGCAAATTCGGCTTCTTTGCTTCTGAAGCGGAATCTTATAGGAAAATTGCCGATGAATTGGGCATTTTTTGCAAATCTGCACCAGGTGAGCCTCTCAAATACGCCCGCCATCCACTTGTATATATGGTAGAAGCTGCCGACGATATCTGCTACGAAATCATGGACATCGAAGACTCCCATAAACTCAAGATTCTTTCCTTTGCCGAGACCGAGCACCTGCTGCTGAGTTTCTTTGATGAAGAAATCCAGCAGAAGATACGCCAGCGCATCATCGACGAAGAACTGACAGACGAAAACGAGAAAGTGGTTTACATGAGAGCCAGCGTCATCGGCAAACTGGAGAACGAATGTGTGGCAGCCTTCCTGGCGCACGAAGAGGAAATCCTTGCCGGAACTTTCGAGGGTAGCCTCATCGACCACATTTCCGAGCGCCAGAAAAAGGCATACAAGGAATGTGAGAAGATCTCCTACTCTAAGATTTACCAAAGCAAGCCGGTGCTCGACATAGAACTGTCGGGTTATAAAATCATGGCAACCCTGATGGAGGTTTTCATCGAAGCTGCCGTAAACCCATCGCGTTTCTACTCCAAACAGCTCCTGCGCCGGGTAAGCAGCCAGTACGATATAGAGAACGAGAATCTGGAGGAGCGCATCATGGCGGTAATTGATTACATCAGCGGCATGACCGACATCTATGCGCTCGACATCTATCAGAAGATCAACGGAATCAGTCTGCCTATTGTTTAAGGAGTTCAAACATACCAACGCAGCGAAGCTTAGCCCCGACTTTTGGATAAAAATAGCCATCAATAGCCTTGACTTTTGGATAAAATTAACTATTGTTTGCCTTGACTTTTGGATAAATGTTGTATCTTTGCACTGAAAATCAATAAATTACGCAAAATGACATATTACAAACGAAACATAGATAAAAAACTCCTGGAATGGAAGGTTTTTCAAAGAAGGAAACCTTTGCTTATACGTGGAGCCAGACAAGTAGGAAAATCTTCTGCTGTACGTCAGTTAGGCAAAGAGTTTAAATACTTTGTAGAGATAAATTTAGAGAGCCAACCATCCATAAGAGGACTCTTTTCAAAGGATATTGACGTGCATAGAACGTGTGAAGGCATAAGTGCAACTACCGGAATTCCAATAATACCTGGAGATACTCTGCTCTTCATAGACGAGATACAAGTTAGTCAGGAAGCAATCATGTCGCTCCGTTATTTTAAAGAGGATTATCCGGAACTACATGTCATCGCTGCCGGCTCATTGTTGGAATTTACCTTAGAGAAGCTTCCTTCCTTTGGAGTGGGGAGAATACGTTCACTATATATGTACCCTTTTTCCTTTGATGAATTTCTCATGGCACAGGGACTGGATACCACTATAAGCTACAAGCAGCAAGCTTCACCCTCATCTCCGCTTCCTGATGCCGTTCATAACAAACTGGTAGACCAGTTGAAGACCTTCTATCTGGTGGGTGGTATGCCTGCTGCAGTTACAGAATGGATTGAGACCAAAAGTTATTTGGAATGCGCTCATGTCCATAATGATATTCTGGATACCTATCAGGATGATTTTGCCAAGTACAAGTCGCGCATATCTCCAGCTTTATTGAGAAAGGTCTTGCGTTCCGTTGCTTTGCAGGCTGGCAGTAAGTTTGTTTATAGACAGGTTGCCGATGATGTTCATTCTTCGGTCATCAAAGATGCACTTCATCTATTGACATTGGCGGGACTCATAAAGCCGGTAACCCATACTGATGGAAATGGAGTTCCACTTGGTGCAGAAGAGAATTGCAGCTATAGGAAATACCTTTTCTTAGATTTAGGGCTGATGCAAACCATATTGGGTACTCCTGCAGCTAATGTCCTTTTGGCTTCGGATGTTGATTTTGTCAATAAAGGGGCGGCTTCAGAAATGTTCGCAGGCTTGGAACTCGTCAAGAACCACGACTGTTTCCAAAAGGCAGAGATGTACTATTGGCAGAATCTGTCAAAAGGAGCCAATGCAGAAATTGATTATCTGGAAGCGAAGGATGGTGCGGTTATACCGATAGAAGTGAAAGCTACTACCAGGGGCAGCATGCAAAGTTTATGGCTATTCATGAGGAAGAAAGCACTTCATCATGCTGTCCGTACATCCTTAGAGAATTTTGGAGAGTTTGAATACATTGATAAAGAATCTCAAAATGCTTGTCGCCACGTAGATGTAATCCCACTTTATGCAATGAGTAATTTATGCAAACTAAGCGTTGTATCGAAAGGGGATTAATAGCAACGTCAGACGTAAGAGGCCAAGGTTAGCAAGGTTTCATTCGGTACAGTATCTTTACAATTATATCTTCCAAAAGAGTGCAGAAATTTGAATCAAAACAGGCTTAACAAAGGTTACATATTGGGGCAGCATAACGAATATGCTGCCCCTTTTTCCGTATTATCAGCATCACCCGAAACGGACTTTCGGGAGGCTCTGAGAGGCGGAAAAGAGTGACTATCTGGCTACAAATTCAGCTAGAGAAGATAAAAAGCAGGAATTACTAATTTTTGCAAAATACCAGAGAAAAGAGACATTTTTATCGGGAATAGCCCCTTTCAGGTGTCGCATTCCCCCACCAATGCGACACCTAAATGATAGCAATGCGACACCTAGGCAGGGGAATGCGACACCTTTTTCCAAATTATTTTTGTATATTTGCTCCATGATTGCTAGATTGGAGTCATGCCGGATTGCTGTTCGGCACACCTGTTCATCATGCAGGCAAGCCTCTTATTCTTCCAGGAATGATCTTCGTTCTGATGATCCAATGGGCATGATGGCGAAGCCTATCCCATCATAGAGGAAAACTCCTTATCTTTGCGATAAATTCACAAACAGATATATAAGACAAAATATTAACATTAATCATTTAACAACAAAACGTGTATGAAAAAGAAACAATTACACAAATCGAATTGGCTCGTCACGATGCTGCTGCTCGTGATAGCTATCCTTATGCCTTATGGGGGGGCATGGGCACAAACAACGAAGCAGCCTGCCAGAGGTGACGGCTCAGTAGACAAACCTTATGAGATATCTACAGCTGCCGAACTGGCGTGGTTCCGCGACTATGTGAATAATGAATCTCAATATGTTTCAGCCACGCTGACTGAAGATATTGACTTGTCAGAGTTCTGCCATGCGGCTGATGCCGCCACAAATACAGAAGAGCTCAGTTGGGATCCTATCGGTAATGGCAGGATGTATTGTGGAACGTTCGACGGCAACGGGAAGACGATTCGCAATCTATACATCAATAGCACCATTATGTTTAAAGGTTTCTTCGGCTATGCTAATGGTGGCAGTATTAAGAACATCACTTTCGACAATGCGAAGGTGAAGAACACTCATTATAATGGTACAGGAATATTGATAGGAACTTTTGAGAAATGTACTATTGAAAACATCAAGACCTTGGCAAACTGTTCGGTAGAAGGAACTTACAATACAGGCGGAATTGCAGGAACAGGAACGGGCAACATCAGCAACTGCGAAAACCGTGCAATGGTGAATGGTACAAATAATGTAGGAGGTATTGTAGGCAACTCTTCCGACAATACCATCTCTTCATGCGCCAATTACGGTGCTGTAACAGGAACGGAATGCAATGTTGGAGGCATGGTCGGATTTTTTATCTCAGGAACCATTCAGAACTGCGCCAACTATGGCGATATATCGGGGGCTGACTGTGTCGGAAACCAGATAGGATATGCTGCAACAGTCAATCTGAACAATGTGCTTGGCATTGGAAATGTTACTGCGACAACTTCTCAATCAGGTCTCCTTGCTGGATTAATCTGGGATTCCTCCAGCACCGCCGCTGGCATCTTGGCATACAACAGCAGTGCAAAACTAACGATTAATGGAATTGAGCAGACTGGTGATGCCGTCAAGGCTATCGGAATAAGTTCATTATCATCTACAGGAAGGATAAAGGCATTTACTGCAGAACAGTTGAAGAGTGGATTGGTTGCTTTTTTACTCCAGGGAAATGCCTCAGAAAGTGCAAAATGGGGACAAAAACTGAACACAGACGATTATCCTTTACTTAACTCTGCGGATAAGGTGTATTCGGATAGTCCTATAACCATGAAATGCTCAGGCGAGTTGGAAGGCACAGGTACATTTACCAACACAATGCCAGCACAGGAGGGCACATTCACGATGCAGCATGGCAATAGTATCATACATCACGAATCAGTGGATGTTACTTGCACAGTAGATGGCACAATTGAATATTGGGAATGTGATGCTTGTAATGAGACTTATTTTGATGAAAAATTGACACAACCAGTAGGTAACATTATCAAGGAGGCTGCCACTGGTCACAACTATGATGAAAACGACAAGTGCACGAAGTGCCAGAAAGAAATTCAGTTCGTTAAATTGGGCAACAATAACATAACGATCGAAAAGGTATTTGGTACGAGGAAGAAAATCAGCGGTTACAATCTTTATAAATTTACAGCTCCTGAAGAGGGAGCATTGCTGGTAACGGCAGACAGCCACGGCGAAGACACCTATGGCGCCCTATGGGACAGCCGCACGGCTAAATACTTGATTAAAAAAGGTGATGGTAACGGTGACGACTTCAAAATCACCTACGAAGTAACGAAAGGCACCACTTATTATATCGGTGCCAGAGAGTATGATGGCGATGCCATCGAAGGCAAGGTCACGCTCTATGTAAATTTGATAAGTAATCAACTACCTACAGGCGTGACTGGTAAAGGAACCGAGGCGGAACCTTTCATACTGAAGACGGCAGAGCATCTGGAGTGGTTCCGTGACTACGTGAATGTAGGTAAGTCAAGTGCCTGCGCAAAGATTGCTGATGATGTGGAAGAAATTGATATGAGCACTGTATGCCATAAGGCTGATGCCGAAAAGCAGGTAGCAGAGCTCAGCTGGACTCCTATCGGTAACTATTCTAAGCAGTATCAAGGAACGTTCGACGGCAACGGGAAGACGATCCGTAATCTCTTCATCAGCTCCACCTCTAATGAAATCGGTTTCTTTGGCTATGCTGCTGATTGCCGCATCAAGAACATCACTTTCGACAATGCGAAGGTGAAGGGCAATGATAATTGTAGTACTGGTATTTTGGCAGGATGTGCAGGTTCTTGTGTGATTGAAAATATCAAGACCACAGAAAACTGTTCGGTAGAAGGACAATATGAGACTGGCGGAATAGCAGGAAGAGCTAATGGCAACATCAGCAACTGCGAAAACCATGCAATAGTGAAGGGTTTACATTCTGTTGGTGGTATTGTAGGTATCTGCTTCGATTCAGAAAATTCCATCACTTCATGCGCCAATTATGGTGAGATAACAGGCACGGAGGATTTCGTTGGAGGTATAATTGGATATTTTGGTGAAGGAAGCCTCCAGAACAGTGCCAATAATGGCAATATTACGGGAGATGCTCGCGTCGGAAACTTGATAGGATATGCTAATATATGCAATATAAACAATGTGTTGGGTATTGGCAATATTACTGCTAACTATGCAGATTGTAATGGTCTCATTGCTGGAGTAATCTGGGATTCCTCCAGCACCGCTTCTGGCATCTTGGCATACAACAGCAGTGCTAAGATGACCATCGATGGAACGGAACTGACGGGTGATGCAGTCGTGGCTATCGGAAGTGGCTCATTGACCTATCTTGATGGTAAGAATGAAGCAGACGTGGTCAAGGCATTCACCCCTGAGCAGCTGAAGAGCGGTGAAGTGGCTTACCTGCTCAATGGAAGCAAATCAGAAGGCAAGCTTACCTGGTATCAGAAACTCGGCTCAGATGCTTATCCTGTACTGACAGCTGCAGAGGGCAATGCAGTATATCATGGATCATTCCGTTACTGCGACAATACGGCTGCCTCATATAGCAACAGCACTTCTGAGGATGTGCTGGTTCACCAAATGTCTGCCACCTTAACCAGTCCTGAACATGATGCCGACGAGCATATCTATCACATGGGCTGCCGCAACGAGGGCTGTACTCTGCACAAGTATGTAGCCGACAAGGCTGGAAACATCGAGGTGACAAAGGAAGCAAACAGCAAGTTTGTAGCGACCGAAGACCTGACACTCGTCGACGGCGAGGACTTCAAGGACTATGAGGCGTTCACATCCAAGACCATCTCTTACAGCCGAAATATCCCTGAGGGCGCAGCCTGGGGAACACTCTGCTTGCCTTTCGCCATCGACCTGAGCCAGGAAGCAGAATGCGACTTCTATCGTCTCACAGGCATTGATGCGGCTAATAAATGCATCACCCTGGAGAGTTACGAAGGAACAGAAATCCCTGCCGGCACTCCGGTGCTCTTCAAGATGAAGGAGGGTGAGACATCACTTCGTCTTTCTGCAAGCAATACAGAAATCACAACTGCCCCAAAAGCAGGAACAGCCTCAAATGTCAGCCTCGTAGGTTCATTCACCAAGATTGGCGGCAATGGCAATCAGGGTCTTGATAAAAACGACTACATTATTGGTAAGGATAAGTTCTGGCTTATCTCTGAGTTGAAAGATGGCAAGGGCGTGGGCATCAAACCGATGCGTGCATATATCCATCCTGCAACAGCATCTCATGCAAAAGCAGCCATGCTGAGCATCGGAAAGGGTGATGGCACTACTGCCATTGACAACCTCAACGCTATCAGCAACGATGCCAATGCAGAATACTATGATGCGAATGGTCGTCGTACCAATGGTCTGCAGAAGGGTCTGAACATCGTGAAGCGTGGCAGCAAGACTTATAAAATCATGGTTAAGTAAAGGATTTTAAAATCAAAAGGATATGAAAAAGAAAGAATATACAAAACCTGAGATGCAGGTTGTAAACATCACCTCTTGCACCCTCCTCGCAGCATCTACCCTATATCAAGGAAGAGCTGATAGCGGTAGTAGTCCAGCAAAAGATGATGATGACTGGTATTATGGTGAGTAGCAGTCATTATAACGTCTAACAGCATAATACAGAAAGAGGGTGTGTCATAAATACATGATTACCCTCTTTCACCCGCACCTCGGGAAACGACAAGGGTCTATATGCCACGATGAAAAGGGGGCGTATAGACCCTTGATTATAGGATGATATTCGTAATCAACATCTCCGCTATTATATTTATTATGAATTGCTCAGATTCTTAATGATTTTCAAAGGGAGCTGTATCACACTTCAGTCAAGCAACTGTAAGCGGCTCCGCGTTTATACCTTGCATAATTCAAAAAAAGCAGTAACAGCTG
>JAJXAL010000105.1:0-13186 GCA_021628325.1 Segatella copri
CCGAGCAATGCAGTACCAGAAATCTCACAGAGTCGGCAGACATCATGTTCTTGCCGTTCTCCACTTTGGCGAGGAGCATGCGCTCAGAGCGCACTTTCTCCCCACCAATAATCATTGGAAATAAATCACCAGTCATTTTAACATTCAACATTCAACACTCAACATTCAACATTGCTATAAGGCACTCGCGCACGAGCTTACTCCCAGTGCCGTGAGAGCAGCAATCAGCGCCTGTACGATGGCATTCACGATTTGAGTCCAGGAAATCTTGTTTGGATTTGATTCAGAGTTAGAACGGAATATTTTCATAATCAATAAAATTTAAATGAAACAATAAGTTATCAGAGTTTAGCAGTGCCTCCCTTTCAGAAGAGAGGTAAGACACTGCCATAGTTGGAGACTACTCCAATCCGTCACCATTGTCGGAACCAGTTCCGCCAGCCTCGGTGTTGGAACCACCGCCAGTCGTTTCACCGCCAGTCGTTTCACCGCCAGTGGTCTCACCGCCAGTGGTCTTATCCTTCTTCTCTTCACCGTACTTGACGAGTTCGATGGAATCAGGAATCAGGTTGTAAACACGGCTGCCGTTCTTCAGGAGATAGTACGAAGGTCGGAAGGCAGGAAGAATACTCTTCACGAGCTTGGCATTCGCCTCCTTCTCAGTCTCTACAGCCTTACCTGTAAGAAAACGGAGATAGAGCTTACCGAAACCGAACAGTTCGATGTCGTAACCCTTCTTCAGGTTCTCCTTCACATAGTAGGTATAGCGGTCGAGTACCGCCATCACATCAGCAGGAGTAGCCGTAGACTCCATAGCGATTTGGTTAGCGATATCCTTGGTAGTCAAGGTACCGTAACTGTAAGGGCGAACGCTATAAACAGTCTTACCCTTCTTAGGACCCATGTTCATGGTTTTCTTAGACACTTTGTAACTTTTACTCATAATTTAAAACATTTAAGAAATTAATAATAAAGTTCTGTCATCGTCAGTTCAAAGAGATGAGCAATCCCGTTTGTTCTGATTGACGCTGCGAAGGTACGGCTTTTCTAAAGCGTGCTGTTCGATATTGTTAGATATCGATAGACAACTGATCACATATGAACTTAACTGCTTTCGGACTTAACAACTGGTCTTTCGGTTTCACACCAATTTCATTCAGTTCCTGTCTGTACGGCATCAGCCATCTCCTCAGTGTTCCAGTCGACACTCCGGCATAAGCAGCCAGTTCGCTTTTATACATTGCTCTCATATTCTGATAGTTTTATACATTATTATATATATATTAAAAACAAATTCTTTCCTTGTTTGCTTGCAAAAATAGTGCTTTGCTCCCAAATGCTGCGGTATTCATGAATGCTGCGTTTTTTACTTAGCTTTGCACTTATTAGAGATTTTTCAGTCCTAGTTCTGTTAAGATTGCCTTTTATCAGGAAGATAATAGGCTTATGGACGAAAACTCTACGAAAAGCAAGGCGAACAAATGGATAGCCTTCGCTGCCGAAGAGTTTCGCCAAGCGAGAAGAAGGTGGCGGCTAACTTCCGACCGTAAGTTTTCGGAATTTACTGGTATTGATGCTCGTACTCTCCGCAAGTTGAATCCTCTTCACTTAGATGGGTCACTTGAAAAGGAGACGTTTGATTACATTATTTCAACGATGATATATCTCTGTCCCTGTTTCTTTGAAAGCAAAGAAGAGCAGATTGAAGAAATTCATCGCTTGGAGAAAACCTTGATAGAAGTAAGTTTGCATGTAAGGCCTATACATCCTAAGGCGCAAGCTTTTTATGAAAGGGAGATGACCAGCATCCGCAAAGCCCAAGAAGAATAGTAATGAGGTTCATCCAAGTGAAAGAGCCTTGGGCGTAAAGCAAGACTATGATTAGTCTTGTTGCCCGAGGTTTTTGAGAAACTAAACTTTAAAACATACGACTATGCAACAACAGAAGAAAATTAAGCTCAGCAATTATTATTCTGATGTATTGAAGGCATCCTGTCATTTCAAGCAGAAGAATTGGGATGAAGCCAGACTGTCTTATCGTAAAAGCGGAGAGGCTTTTATGAAATATCGGCTTTACGATAGAGAGGATGAAACGAAAGTCTGCAATTATTTAGCTGGTTCCCATAAGTTGGATGGAACCCCTCTAAAGAGTGAATGGCGACCAAATTATTCAGCATTGTTGGATACTCTGAACAGTTCTGGTTATATATCACAAGATGAATTACAGGCTCTTAAGGCTATACAGGAAGATGGCAATCAAGGTATGCATGATTCCGATGTAGTAACAGATAAAATCGAAACTGAAGCGAGTATTAAGCTGGTGCATGCCTATTCCCGAAAGTTGACAGTCAGTTTTTATAAAAGTATGCATAAAGATATACCATCAGAGTTAACTGATGCCTATGAGGGAAAAGTAAATGCAGACGTTTTGGAGGAGTATTTTGACTTTGGTGAAGTGCTTGAAGCTGCCGACAATTTCAATAATCGCAATCAATATATCCTTATCAGTCCACCGAATGATAAGAATACGTCTGTAGATCTCAAGTCTAGCCTTGCTAGAATCCCTTGGTCCTTTATTCTGGATTTTGATTCGAATACAAAAGGGCAGTATGGTCTTTTTACTGCTTTTGGGGCAGCTAAGGACAGTAGAGTGGTTCCTTTGGTGATAGACCAGTATGAAAGTCATATATCATTGCCGATCAGTACTAGTGGTGGACGTCTTAATTGGTTGTTTGCTAACGGGCTGTCAGAAAGTGTAGGTACTTCATGCTCAGATTTCCGTTCCTGGAATAAGCGAAAATACGGCAAGTTTATCAAAGAAGCACTTCGTCGTTTCATGACAGACTCTACAAACGAATATTATATCGTTTGTCTGAACGTAGGGGATCGTTATCTTAAGGATATCATACATTCTATAGATGATATAGAGGAGGTTGAGGCAGATTTGGTACATTTTATCTTCGTCTCTACAGATGAAGACTATTTGGTAAACGTTTCAGAAGAAGCTCAGGACTATAGTTTTAATAGTGCATCGTTTAAGATGAGTGCCAATGAGTTCATTTTGGGAGTTGAAGAAACCATGTCCTGTGTTACATCTGTCCCTTTATCCAGTGCTATCGTGCCTTCCAAGGTTTCAGGCAAGTTAGATTGTATCGATATCTCGTCTATTGTTTCCACTTTGAAAGATGGTGGATTGGATGTTGTTCATGCCAGTATCGGAGCAACGGCACCTAATGATTTATCTCCTTCCGACACATTCTTTAGAGGTGAAGACATTAGTTGGAATGATATATCAAAGGGAGTTGAAGCAACTCGTAGGATTCAGGATGCTCTTAAAAACAAAATCAAGGATCGTATACAGCTTCGCCAGTCTTCCAAATTCTTGCTTTATCATGATGCTGGTGCAGGTGGAACCACTTTGTCCAGAAGATTAGCTTACGATTTGAGAAAGGAGTATCCTGTAGTCCTTTTAAATAAGTATATAAAAGGTGTGACAGAAGAAAAACTTCATCTCTTTTATAATAGGGTAAAGACACCGGTTTTGGCAATAGTTGAAGCTTCTAAAGTAAATATCACAACGATAGATGCCTTGATACGAAATTGCAATTCAAACAAGGCTAGGTTCTTATTTGTAATAGTCGAAAGGCATAACAAAAAAAATGGATTATTCGATCAGCAGAACAACATACATTTGTCTGATACAATGGCAGATTCTGATGAGAAGAACCGGTTCGTAAATAAAGTTACTCACTACGCCAAGAACAAATCCGATATGGCGGAGTGGGATAAGAAATCACCGAACCAGTGTGAGGTGATAGATTTTTCGTTGGCAATTTGTAATGATGATTTCAAACAGGAAAAAATAGAGCAATATGTAAGTTATTACAATCGTTTTTTATCACCATCTCTTAATGAATTTGTTCTTTATGTATCAATGATTTATCATTACTCTCAGAAAGAGGTGCCAGACCTTATTTTCCGAAATCTCTTTAAGAAGGATGGGGTAGTAATAGGCTTGCAGAAATACCTTCGAAATCATCCTACTGAAGAGAAGGCACTTTATAAGATATTGAGCAACGTTACTGATGAAGCCGGAAAACAGACCCTCTGGCGTCCTCGCTATGCCCGGTTTGCCGATGCTGTTCTACAGTCTGTATGTAGTGTAGGTGGTTGGAAAGAGATGGTCTATGAGAGTTCTATCAATCTGATTAATAGCATAAAGAGCAATCAGCAGTATCTTGTTGATGATTCCCGTCAGATTCTGATTAGTGTATTTCTTGAGCGAGGTAAAGAAGAACTGTTGGGTGTAGAAGAAGCTTGGTCAAAAGACAACAATACTCATTTTTCACAGTTGTTGGAGGATCTTGGCTATAGTGAACTTAATCAGCGTAATGTATTGTCAAGATTAGCCAATAGTTTTCCTAACGAAGCCCATTTCTGGGGCCATTTGGCACGCTTCTGTTATGAAAAGGCAAGCATACCTAAGCATTTTGATGAGGCTATGAGCTTTGTACAGAAAGCTTTTGAAGCACATGGTGAGACAGATTTTAATCTTCAGCATATTGCTGGTATGTGTAAGCGTAGACTCTTGGAATATTATAAGCGTGAAAATGTAGAACTTGGATTTCAGGATATAAAAGATTTGACAGAAGAAGCGCGTGGCTATTTTAAGGAGAGCCGCCGTTTAAACTCTAAGAATATCTACGCATATATCTCTGAAATTCAGTTGATTGTTATCTTGATAGAATATGGAAAAAGATGGTCTCCGTATGATACTTACAGACGGTTCCTGTTCTCTCGTGAAAACGAATGGTATCAGGAGCAATATGTTTCTATGCTCGAACTGATCGATGAGACCAAGATACTTCTCTCACAGATGAAGACATTGGGTAATACGCAGAAGACACATAAGTCATTTGATTATCTGAACAGAAGTGAGTCTCAGAGCAAGAATTTCATAGATGATCTGCCAGGTATGTTGAATCATTTAAGTGCTGCCATCGAGAAAGCATTATATGAAGAGCGACCACGATTACGCCAGTTGTATGTTCGTTATCTCCTTTTGAGCAAGGTTAAGGGTGATCCGAAACGTCTTGGTGAATCTTGGGGACTTTTAACAGAGAAGGAACAGGATAAGGTAGAAAACTATTTAAATAGTAATATTCAGCAAGGAAATACCAATCTGTTCTCATTACGTTATTGGTTCCAGTTTGTTCGCAAATGCCGCAAGGATACGCCTGTTGATGAGATTATTTCCCGTCTCCAGACATTGGCACAAGCATCTGGTGAGCATCATCCTATAGTGCAGTTGGAAGCAAATTATAATATTCTTGTCCTAAAGGCATTTACAATTATTCATGATAAGGATTATTTTGATACAGACAAGATAAGGGAGATTAGGTATTTGGCATCTGCTTGTCATCAGCAGTCCCTCAATGACAAATACATCTTTGATTTGTTAGTCAATGATCATGATATAAGCGGTATTGTGCCTTATAACGAGAATACCGATTTTTCTAACTGTATACGATTGCATGGAACCATATCCAGCATTCGCAGTACGACACAGGGAGAAATCAAGTTAGATTGCGGATTAACTGCGTTTTTTGCTCCTTCTAAGGGTAATTTCGTGGAAGGCAGGGATGAGACCAAAGAAGTAACTTTTGTGATTGGTTTCCGTCATGATGGTCTTTTTGCATTGGAAGTTAAAGCTGTTGACGATTCTGAAGATGTAAAAACTTCGGATGTATCCGAAGAATTGAAAGAGGAGAATGCGATAGAAAACATTGATAATCTTTCAGTTGAAACTTCATCTGCTTCAGGTCAAAGAGATGATGTTTACGAAATTCCTTCAGGAAATCAGCAGAAGTTCAAGATCATAGGCAAGATAAAACTATAGAAAAATGTTAACTGTTTTTCTTGATTTTTGCTCTGAAATTCGCGGATTTTCGACCGGGAAATAATTCCTGTAGAATATCTGAAATATGGCAAAAATATGTAAGTAACAGAAAATCAGTATGTTATCTATATTTGTGAATTTCGTCGAAAAAACAGAATTCTGCAGTTGTACAACTAAGACCCTTATAGTTGTACAACCATAACTCTAGAGTTGTACAACCATAGCCTATATAGTTGTACAACCGCAGCCTTATGGTCGTACAACTATAGGTCATTCGTTCTGCAAAGAGCATATAATACTATATAAAACCGATATTTTTGCCTCCTTGCAGCCATCTAGATTGAAAATCTCAAATTTGCGATAATTTAGAAATAATATTTGACGTAAGCAGTCACTTAGGGCCGTCTTGCGTACGTTAATAAAAATGTATACCTTTGCCCCGAATTTTAAATTTGGGACAAAATGAATATAAACGAAGAAGGCAAGTACTATGCCTCAATGGTTCGTAAGTTTCGAACCGAGTGCAAGAGTAAGAACCTTCATGGGTTCTGTAAAGAACAAATTGGTAGACTTACTCGCTCATAGATGGCAGCTGGCAACAGTTACTTCTTGGGCATAAATTCAAATGATTTATTCTTAAAAGATATAAAAAAGCATTCATTTTATGGCTTAACGTACCTAAAGTGACCGCTTACTATTGGTGTTTTACTATACTTATAAATATGGAAACTGAGACAATTGAAGTTTATACATTTTCAATTCGCGAAAAACGAGCTAAGGAGAAATATTCCTTTGCTGATGGATTCGATTTGTATGAAAAGATGAAAAAGGATTTTATCAATTTCATACATAATAGTCAAACTGGTGATATACCAGCAGAAAAGAGAACTTTGAGAGTACCTGAAGCAGATGGTGGATTTCCTTTTTGGGGCTGTAGTGATAGATTACGTTGTGTGTATGGAATCATAGAAACAGGACTTTATGGCAAAAAGATAGAAGTGGTGGATAAAGATAATCCAGAAGCTGCTTTATTTAAAGCCGCTAATAATAATGCTGCTGTAATAAAGCCATTTTTCTTTTTGGTAAAAATCCCTAAAGCTGGAGATCTTGGTTATATGATTTTTGAAAGAACAGATAACGAGAGCATTTGTATGATGTTTGTTACTATATTTCAAGCATATTTAAAGTCTATCATGCCTGATAAGGAAACAAATGGTTTTATGATCGATCGTGAGAACTTTATTACCAAAGAATATGTTGATGCCTTAAAAAATGGCAAATTGAAGTCTATGACGTTTAGAGTTAGAAAACTCCCAAAAGATAAAGCAGACTTATATATGATGAAAAATTTGGGAGTAGATACCTCTATAACGATGACTGTGAATTTCAATGGAGGTATTTTAAATAACAAGGTTACGAAAGCAATAATGGATGATAAGCAACTTTTTACTACCACAGAAGGTTTGCTAGGAGAAGTTGCTGTCATAGGTGAACGTAGCGTTGTTACAGATGTTAAAGTAAATGGCAAATCAAAGGAGCGAACTGTTTATCTAGATGAAAAAAATAATTCCTTGATTCGCCCTTACTATATGTTATCGGTAAAGTTGAACGATAAGGGATATCCTTCTTATGATTCTTTGTGTAAATCTGTTATTGATTTTATAGATAATACTCCAGAACTTAATAAAATGTTACCATAATGGATGTAGATATTATTTCTCCAAAACTATTGCTTAAGGATTTTCTCAAAAGCATAGAGGGCTATAAGGGGTTATTCTTTGTTGTTCCTATAGCTATTGGTATTGTAATGTGCCTATTCTTAAAAGGAGAGAATAAGGATGCTGTAGAGAATTTTATAAATTCCTCTTTAACCAGTTTTGTTCCGATATTTGCCACGATTTTGTCAGTTTATATATCATGGGTTTTCACGAAACGCTCTACTAGACATGAAAAGGAACGTATTCAGATATTTCAAGAGACAACCAATGAAATATTCGTTTTGATTCCATTGGTGTTATTTGCAATATCTGCATATTTTATCTCACATTTGTCAATATCACAAGATCTCAAATTTATACCATATATTCATCAAATTTGCAAATGTGCTCGTTGTGTTATAGATACGATTTATTATGGTCTATTTATTGAGATAGTATTGGTTATCTTTATGATAACTAAACGTTCATACATAATAATAATGAATGAGATTAGATTACTAGAGGCCAATAAGTAATAGAAATATAATCTTTCAATGATGCGCCAGCCGACAAACACTCGCAATTATGTTGCGTCAAACACTCAACACCAGCCCCTTGCGGGTAAAGACTCCGCTGGTGTTACCAAAACTCTGGCAGAGTCGGAGCGTCGCCAGCTACATCCTCTCGTTCCTGAGGAAAGAGAGGCTTGGTGAGAAAGGTGGAGCTCTCCTTGCAGGAGAGACGGAGAGGTAGAAAAAAGCCTTCTTTAATGGTAAAGAAGGACGGGTAGGTTTTCGAAAATCTTATCATGTCCCTAATCCCATGTAATTATAACTCGAACAAAAAGGTGAATGTCAAGGCTGCCTAATAGGTAGCTTTGGCAATACCAATTTATAATATGCTTTTTTTGAAAAATGTTGGATGTGCTAACTGCTGAAAATCAGTAGTTACGTTCTAACGGTGATTTACTCCCCTTATGGGATGGTCATAAAAACTATCGATTATGCAACAAATAATAGATATAGTACAAAGATTGATGGAAGAACTGGATGTTACAATCTTAGGTCTTTTATGTGGTGCTTTCTCTTTTATTCTTGGAGTTATCTTCTCACAGTATAAATTAGAGGAATGCTTTCATCACAGAAGGGTATGGTCTAGGCTTGCTGTGTCTCTAGGCTTACTGATCTTAGCTGTATGCATGAATTCCTATGTTGAGGCTACTTTGGTATTTATATTGCTCGCTTGTTTGACAATTTTCCTACCACTTCCCCATGAATTACTCATCATATATTATTATAAATCCCATCTTGACGATCTGAATAAGGGAAAGTATCGTGGTTGGCTTGTTACTACAAGTGCAAAACTGCGTTTCTATGCATTAAGAATAAAGGCTTGCCATGACGAGGTCGACAGGCAAAATGTCCAGGTGGAATTTCTTGATGAAGCAAAGAAATGGGATTTATTTGATTATGAGTATAAGCAATATTACTTACCCCATCTCGATGTTTTGTTCAAAATTGGAGCGGTTAAGGCTTTTGAGTCTGAATGTGTGCGTTTATCCAGATTCAAAGACAATAGCTATATGTTGTGTTTCCAGACATACTTGGCACATAATGCTTTTGACTATGAAAAAATGGTAGAGTATGAGTCCAAGAACACCGATACATCTGATGAGTCTCAGCTAGTTTCGCTCCTTAACCTACTATGTGCATATGAGGCTTCTGGAGAGAAAGAAAAGATGAAGCCTATAGTTGCAAAATTACTTGAGTATAAGAAAAAAGGGATAATTCATATTGAAATGTACCGAGATTTGATGCATTATTATGATGAGATTTTATGCGATAAGGTTGCTGGAGATAGACTTGCTGATGAAATTGTGAAAATGAAGTTGGCTAGATTTGGTGATTTTCTAAATCTTTTAGATGTAGCTTTTATGCATTATAGAAGAGAAGGCAATCAGGCCAGGATAAATACCCTGTTGGATAAAATTCTGTCAGATAATGATTTGATGCAGCATGGTGAGAATCAATTGATAACAAGGATAAAACTGATGTATGTTATTTTTGATAATGGATATAAATGGCAGGAATATTCCCTCAAGCTGTTTTTCGATAGGGAAAGATATCTGAAATGTAGCTATCGGGTTGGAGCTTTATTCGTCAAGGAATCCCTTCGATTGATACGGGATGTTAATGCATTGACGGGAAAATGGCTTCAGCAGAATTTGTTGTCAGATATGTTTGTAGATTTCAGTCGAAATTGTGAACGCTACTTATCGGAAATTGATTCGGATTTAGCTACATTGGATGAGCGATTTCTGTATAGGTACATAAGTTTATTGATGTTGAAACAGGAATTATTAAAATTTATGGCTGATGGTGATCTTGTTCTTGTGCGGAAGAATAATGATGAGATATTTGAAAGGATTAGGGCTAGATGTGAGCACAATGGTAATCAAAGGGAATTGCTTCATTTCTTAGTGGTTCAGATTGATGATATTCTTTCTATGAATAAGCAGATTCTTGATTATGTATCTGCTAATAAGCAATTTACCTTATCTCAGAAATTTATTGATTATAAAAGTCATTGGGATGCCTATTTTAATTATGCAGAGAATCTGATATGTGATGTAGTTAAGATTTTGCAGTCTAGAAATTATGACAAGTCGTTAGCTTACTATGTCCTCTATACAGCCTATTTTTATAATTTGATAGGTAATGGCAAGCGTAGTGTATTTTTCCTTTCTCAATTTGAGAGATATGGAGTAGATTTAAAAAACTGGACAGTGCCTATACAGGATTTGTATGCCAAAATAGCGATAAGTAAGACAAGTAAAATTTAATATTAAAACATAAACATACAATATAATGTTTAATCTCAGTAAATTTATAGGTCAATATGTGACCCATCGTGAAACGAGTATGTTTGCTCAGGATATCGAGGCAAACAAGGAGAAACTTTCTGCTGAAATCAAAGGCAAGAAAGTTTGTGTAATTGGTGGAGCCGGTTCTATCGGTTCTTCATTCATCAAGGCTGTACTTCGCTTTGAACCACAGAGCGTAGTCGTTGTTGACTTGAATGAGAACGGATTGGCAGAATTGGTTCGTGATGTACGAAGCACAGAAGGACTTTATGTACCAGATGAGTTCCGTTGCTACACCCTCAACTTTGCAGATCCAATCTTCGAACGTATTTTCCGTGAGGAGAAAGGCTTTGACATTGTAGCCAATTTCTCTGCCCATAAGCATGTACGTTCAGAGAAAGATAAGTATAGTGTTCAGGCGCTCATTGAGAATAATGACATCAAGGCAAAGAAACTGATGGATTTGCTTTGCGTATTCCCACCAAAGCATTTCTTCTGCGTATCTACAGATAAGGCTGCTAATCCAGTTAATATCATGGGTGCCAGCAAGCGTATTATGGAAGACCTGGTGATGGCTTATAATGAGCACTTCAAAGTAACCACAGCTCGTTTTGCCAATGTTGCTTTCTCTAATGGCTCTTTGCCAGATGGATGGATTCATCGTTTGCAGAAGAAGCAGCCATTGGCTGCGCCTTCTGATGTAAAGCGCTACTTTGTATCTCCTGAGGAATCTGGTCAGATCTGTATGTTGGCTTGTATTCTCGGTAATGGTGGTGAGGTATTCTTCCCTAAGTTGGGTGAAGAACAGATGCTTACCTTCTCATCTATCTGCGATGACTTCGTAAAGGCAGAGGGCTTCAAGAAGGTGGAGTGCAAGAATGATCCAGAGGCAAAGAAGTATGCTGCAGATATGGATTACGAGAGTGATAACTATCCTGTTGTTTACTTCAAGAGTGATACTACAGGCGAGAAAGCTTACGAGGAATTCTATGTTCCTGGTGAGAAAATCAATATGTCTCGTTTCTCTGCACTCGGTGTAGTTGAGGAGACTACTCGTCGTCCGATGCCTGAGATTAACCAGTTCTTTGATGAGTTGGAGGGCATCTTTGCAGAGCCAGACTTCACCAAGGCTGAAATCGTGACATCAATCAAGAAGTTTATACCTAACTTCGAGCATGAGGAAAAAGGTAAGAACTTGGATCAAAAAATGTAATTTTCAATAAAATGGCAGATTTTAAGAAAACAATAGACTTTATCAGGTCAGTTTATGGCAATCAGGAGTTTACTCCTTTGGCTGTTCCTGTTTTTGCAGGTAATGAAAAGAAATACCTCAACGAGTGTATCGACACAACCTTCGTTTCATCCGTTGGTAAGTTTGTGGATCGCTTCGAGGAAGATATGGCAAAATACACAGGTGCCAAGAAGGCTGTTGTATGTGTAAGTGGTACCAATGCCCTTCACATGAGCTTGTTACTCGTAGGTGTAAAGCAAGATGATGAAGTGTTGACTCAGGCTCTTACTTTCATTGCTACCTGCAATGCATTGAGCTATATTGGAGCTCATGCCGTATTCATCGATGTGGATCGTTCAACAATGGGTCTTTCTCCAGATTCTTTGAAGGCATGGCTTGAGAAGAATGCTGAGGTTCGCAAGAACGCTCGCAAGGGAGAACTTCCGGAAAGCAAGGACTTTGCTTTCGAAGAGGATGACTTGGCTTGCTATAACAAGAATACTGGTCGTCGTGTTAAGGCTTGTGTTCCAATGCACTCATTCGGTCATCCTGTCCGCATTGATGAGATTGCTGCTATCTGTAAAGAGTGGCATATCGAACTTGTAGAGGATGCTGCAGAGAGTATTGGTTCTACATTCAAAGGACAGCATACAGGTACATTTGGTAAGATTGGTGCGATTAGCTTCAATGGCAACAAGACCATCACTACAGGTGGTGGCGGTATGATGCTCTTCAATGATGAGGAGTTGGGAGCATACGCAAAGCATATCACCACACAGGCAAAGATTCCACATCGTTGGGAGTTCCGTCACGACCATGTTGGTTACAACTACCGTATGCCAAATATCAATGCAGCTATGGGATGCGCCCAGTTGGAGAACATTGACAAGTATGTAGCAAGCAAGCGTAAGGTTGCTGCTGAATATGAGGAGTACTTCAAGAATGTACCAGATATCGAGTTCTTCGTAGATTCTCCAAATACAGTTTCTAACTATTGGCTCAATGCTGTTATCTTGAAGGATAAGGAGGCACAGATTGATTTCCTTACTCAGACCAATGACAATGGAGTGATGACTCGCCCAATCTGGGAGTTGATGAATCGCTTACCAATGTTTGAGAATTGTGAGAACGATGGTTTGGAAAACACTATCTGGTTTGCTGATCGAGTAGTGAATATTCCAAGTTCTGTTCGTCCTTCTGATTTGAATATATAAATATGATCGTATTTATTCTGGATATGATTTCTACAGTATTGTTTGGAGCTCCTGCCGCAACCTATTTCCAGTTGATGTTAGGAACTATATCAGTTTTGACGCTGATTGAGAAAATAAATTCAAACGGTATGAAAAATGGAGAACTATTAGGATGGTGGGCTGGAGCTTCATCTGGGCTGTGCACGAACCTAAAAGGTATTGTAAAAGTCATTGAAGGTAATAGATATGGTAGAAGCTCCGAGGTGAAAAGCCTCCACAGCCCACTTTTTCTTTAAAATATTA
>JAJXAL010000106.1:0-13057 GCA_021628325.1 Segatella copri
TTATGAGATAAAAACTTATCTCATTCTCAATCACTTATAAAAAATACGTACTTTCGAAGTTCGAAAGAGCCTTTTTGGGATTTCAAATAAGCCTTTTTTGAATCTAGTGTAAGCCTCACTTCCATTTTTGGTGATAAAAAGACGAAAAAAGGGGCTATATTGAACGCAAAAGCCCTTGTTTGTTCAGTCGATGCACCAAGCGTTCCAATGAATAGAAAAAGCAAAGAGAAAACATAAAACACCTGAATATCAGTTAATTATGCCGGTTTTAGCATACCTAGGGTGTGGCAATAGGTGACAATAAGGTGATAATAGAAATAGGGTCTGTTGCCACCATTAAACCATTGTATACCAGTAAGTTAATATGCGTGTGGCAAATGTGGCAATAAAATTGAGAAAAACTTTTTCTCATGCAGATATTTAGGGTTACCTTTCCATTCCATAGCATATCTCCTGGCTGGAGATATGATAAAAACAATAAGAACTGAGTGGCGATAAAAAGCCACGATATAAGAACGATAAAATAACTTTTCTAAGAGGACCTTTGAAAGAGAACGATAAACTTTTCTAAGAGTGCAGACTCTTTTCATCAAACGGAACTCTTAATTCGATATAGAGAATTAATTAATAACTTCCTGCCGAAAGGTTAGGAAAATCGTATAACTTTATAAATTATTACCGTATGAAAAGAACGTATTTAAGCGCGCTGCTTATGGGTGCATTGACAATTGCCTCGGTAAGCACATTTACTTCTTGTAAAGACTACGATGATGACATTAACATGAATACGTCGCAAATCAAGGACTTGCAGGAACAATTAAAGACTTTGCAGACTGCGTTGGATCAAGCCAAGAATGATGCAACAACAGCACATGCAAACTTCGCTACTAAAGGGGATCTCAATTCTCTTCAGACCGAGGTAGCAAAGTTGGTAACTGCAGAGAAGTTACAGAAAGCCATCGATGACTTGAACGACATTATCGCAGGTAAGGCAGACAAGGCTGACCTCGATAAGCTTGTTGGAAGAATCGATGCTATTGATGGTTCTCTCAACACAATCGGCACTACCTTGGACAATTTGAATGGTGCTGTGACTGCTGCTCAAACAAACTTGGATACACAGAAGGAGACTCTTGACAAGTTGAAAGAGAAGGTCAGTTCACTCGAAAGCAAGAAAGTTGACTTGGAGGCTTACAACACTAAGATTGAAGAGTTGCAAAGGGAAATCGACGATGCTAAGGCTGCTGCAGGTGACGTTACAGAAATCAACAAGCTGAAAGACACAATGGAAGCTATCAGCAAGAAGGTTGACAAAGTTGCAGCAGATGCAAACGTCCTCACTGTCATGATAGCAAAGCAGCTTAAGTCTTTGGTTCTCAAACCAGACTTCTATTGGGAAGGTCTTGAGGGTATCGAGGCTCCTTGGGCAGAACCAGCAACATACACCTTCGGTGATAAGACCGAGTTTAAATACAAAGTATCTACAGCTGTAGGATTCAAGACTATCAAGGCTACTGTAAACGATAAAGTTCCAGATAGACCTGGCGAGAAAGTTTACTTGCAGAACGGTGCTATTGCTAAGTATCACATGAATCCTTCAACAGCAAGCTTGGAAGGTGCACAATTCAGCTTCTTCACAAACCTTGCTGAGGTATATACACGTTCTGGTGATGAGACCATCGCTACTCCAAAAGAGGCTAAATATGTTGCCAATGGCAAGAACACAGTTGTTGATGGTATTTTGAGCGTTCCATTTACTATCAATACCAAGAAAGTTAATGCTTTGTTCACAGAATGGGCAAAGGGCAAGGATTCTAATGGCAATCAAATCACAGACCCTGTAATTCCTAACAATGGTTGGGAAGATCGTGAAGACAACCAGGCATACGGCTCTAAGTTGCCATTCATTGCTCTTCAGGCTCAGATGAAGGATACAACTATCACATCTGACTATGCTGTTGTAACTCCTGCTAAGTACATCCTCAAGGCTCTCGCAGATAACACTCCTGAGACAGTTCTTGACCAGAACACATTCGTCAACGGTGCCCCACATGCAGGTGTTATTGGTGACAACCACCTTTATACAACTTTGTATGGTACTAATTTAGAGGAATATGGTAAGATGCAGGCAGATGCCCTGACACATGGTGTTATCACAATGCCAGCTACTCACTCTGTAGTATATAATGAAACCATCGACTTGAAGCCATTCGTAGAGACTCACTTCGACTACGAGACATTCGCTAAGTATGGCAAGTCATATAAGGATCAGACTATGACCGATGCTGAGCTTGAGGCTCTCGGCTTGCACTATGAGTTCATCCCTATCGACTATTACCTCGGTGAGGAGACAACTAGTGAGACCGCTCACTTCGAGCAGATTGGTGACAAGACTTCTGGTGTATTCGCTCCTCGTTCTGTTGATGCAGACGGTAAGACCATCAAGGGCCAGACTGCAACTAAGGAAGCTGTAGAGCGTGAGCCATTGGTTCGTGTAAACTTGGTTGATGGCGAAGGCAACATCGTACTTTATGGTTACATCAAGGTTCGTATCGTTGAGAAGCCAGTTGTTGACATGAAGGTTGAGGTTAACCTCGGCGACTTGTACTTCAACTGTGGTGATGAGGGCAAGATGACTTGGTCACAGGTTGAGAACCTCATCCTCTCTAAGTTGGGTACAGACGGTATGACCAAGCAAACTTTCGAGAACGAATACTATCTTGAGAATGAGGGTGGTCACACGGAAATGCCTACAGTTGCAAATGGTGGTACATTGTACAATGCTGCACAGAAGTGGTATGCAGTACGTTACTCTGACGCAGACAAGACCAAGAAGGTTAACGACGCTGACTCTTACGGTCGTGTATGGTACACACCTCATGACAACGCTACTGGCGGTCAGGGTTGGGATAACCAGACCAACGTATTGGTTTGGAACTTCACAACAGATGCTAATGCAGGTAAAATGAATGCAGCTTCTTACAAGAAGTTGATGGAGGAAACTGGCGTTTCTTACGCTTCTAAGGGTGAGAATACCAAGGCTCTCTATACATGGGTACGCTTCGTCCACAAGTTGAACGGTACTTCTATCTGGGTTAAGTTGAACTTCGCTCCTACGAAGCTCCACTTCGAGTATGGTAAGATTGCCAACAAGGACTTGCACCACTGGTTCCAGTTGAACTCTACATACGTTCCTGGTGGTGAGAACGACCTCGATGTTCACGCTAACGTTCCTACTCCTGCAGAGTATGGTCAAATAGCTCTCACAGCAGACAAGTTTGACAAGGACTTGTTGGAGTACTGGAGAAACAAGAAGGTACTTGTAACTCTTGAGGGTAACAAGGATAAGTTCTCTAAATTCTATAATGCAGACGGTACCGCAAAGACAGAGTTGGACTTCGGCTTCGTATTGCCTAAGAAGGATGTAAACTCTACTGTAGATGCTGTAAATGGCACATGGGATGTTAAGGGTGCTTCTGGTTCTGTTTGGACTTTGGAACTTTCTAACGACAACCACAAGATTCTTGCAATTAAGCAGGATGGTGTTGCATTGGCTAACCCTGAGACAGTCGCTGAGCTTCGTCAGAATACTTACGACAGCAAGTACTCTATCCTCCACTACTACGGTGATGAGGGTATCAATGACAACGCTGCTACCGACCTCCTCAACAACATGGGTCGTCGTGACGCAAAGGGCAATGACATCAAGAACGATTACTTGACAAACAACATTGATAAGACATTCACTGCTTATCTTGAGGTAACTCTCTCTGATGACCCTTGCTACCAGCCATTGGTTGAGAACAACTTGTTCAACGTTCGCTTCCTCCGTCCAATCAACGTAGCTCCTAAGAATGTAACTTGGACCGATGCTTTGAATGCGGAGGAGTCAGTTAAGTTGACAGACTTGGTTAGCATCAAGGATTGGCGTGACTACAGCGTATTGGTAAATGGCAATTACGCTGATAACACCAACGCACAGGTTCCTTATGAGTTCTACAACATCACAGACTTGGCAGTAATTCGTGAGGAAATCCGTTCAGACGCTATGGAAGCGATCTCTGTACGTTCTGCAGCTGCTCTCACTGACGCTAAGGAAATCGCTATGTTGCCTAAGGTTGACGAAGTTCCTTCTTTGACAAGCTACAAGATGGAGCATGGTATCACTACAGCAACTTACTTGAAGGTTTACAATGGTAATAACCAGGAGATCTACAACAGCGAGCAGCATGGTGCATCACCAAACGGTATCTGGACTAAGGGTGCTGGTGATTATGAGAACTATGGTAAGATCAACTATGTAAACAATGGTGGTGGTGCACAAATCTTCCACATCTACGTACCAATCGCAGTGAAGTACGCTTGGGGTAATGTGAAGTACAGCAACACAGACTTGCAGACCTCTGGTGTTAAGACAAACCTTGACTACACTCAGAAGGTATGGGCTGTCATCACAGTCAACAAGACTGTAAACTCTGGCGCAAAGCGTCACTAAAATTTACAGATCATCTTTGAAATAAGGAGGGGGTGTCAACTCATTGACACCCCTTTTATTCTTAATAAACATTTATTATTATGAAAAAGATCGTATTATTCATTTTCGGATTGGCTGCCTTGATGTTCGCATCATGCGGTCAAAAAGAAAAGAACGTGAAACAGCTGGAGCAGCAATATCTCGTTCAACCTGTTGATTCTTTTTCGGGCAAGGACACATCCGAAGTTATGTACTTGGTAAATAGCTTCATTGACAAACTCAACCAAAAAGACATCAAATCAGCTGTCTCCATGCTTTCTTATCTAGATGGCAACGATATTGTACCATTGCCTGCTGGACTCGTTAAGCGTCAATGCAATGCCTTGGCCAATGCACAGGGAGTGAAATACACCGTTGACCGTTTGGTGTTCAACGAGGAGAAGGACAATATCGTAAAAGTTAATATCTTGTTGTTTGAAAAGAAGCCAGGCGATACAAGACCTAACAGCATTTCTCTGTATCTCAAACCTATCCGCAAAGACAACAGATGGTATTTGACAACTGTTGACAATATCACTGACTCAAACAACATGGGTGGTACCCAAATTCAAAACTAATTTTAGAGAATTATGAAATCATATAAATATTTATTGGCAACAGCCGTTCTCGCTTCTTTAGGAATGAATGTCATGGCACAGGCTACCTATACAGACAAGGATGGCAACGAGTATCAGTTTAAGCGTCACTGGTTCCTGGATATTCAGGCTGGTGGGCAATATACTGTGGGTGAGGCAAGCTTCTCTGACTTGCTTTCTCCTAACTTCCAGGGTGCCATCGGCTACCAGTTCTCTCCTGTTTTCGGACTCCGTGGTCAGATGAACGGTATCTGGAGCAAGGGCGGATGGAACGGATACAAGGCTACCAAGGACGGTACTCCTTATACCGCTAGCTACAAATGGAAATATGTAGCTCCGGGTGTGGACTTTATGTTCAACCTCTCTAACCTCTTCTGTGGCTGGAACCCGAACCGCGTGTTCAGCGCTACTGCCTTCGTAGGTGGTGGTATCAACTGGGCAGGAGCTAACCAGGAAGTAAACGACCTGGCTGCCAACATCAAGAATCAGAGCAACTATCTGCTGGAATATCTCTGGCAGGGAAAGAAGGTTCGCCCATACGGCAGAGCCGGTATCGACCTGGAATTCAAGGTAAGCAAGGCGGTGAGCATCATGCTCGAAGGCAATGCCAACATGATTTCAGACAAGTACAACTCTAAGAAGGCAGATAACCCTGACTGGTACTTCAATGCACTGGCAGGTGTACGCATCAACCTGGGCAAGAGCTATACCAAGAAGGCTAAGCCGGTAGAGGAACCTGCTCCGGCACCAGCTCCTAAGCAGGAATATGTAGCTCCTAAGCCAGAGCCTAAGCCAGCTCCTGTAGAGAAGAAGGTAGAGGAGATTCGCCGTGACATCTTCTTCACCATCAATTCTTACAAGATTGCTCCTGCTGAGGATGCTAAGATCCGTGAGGTGGTTGACTTCCTTGGAAAGAACCCAGAGGCAAAGGTTGTAGTAACCGGCTATGCTGACAAGGGTACTGGTAACGAGCGCATCAACGACCGCATCGCTGCTAAGCGTGCTGCTGCCGTTGTCTGGATGTTGGAGAAGCGCTATGGCATTCCTGCTGAGCGCATCACAGAGGAATCAAAGGGTGCTCGTGTTCAGCCATTTGCTGAGAATAACATGAACCGTGTTTCTATCATGATTGCTAAATAAAGTATGAACAAGCCTATGTATATGAAAATGTTTGGTAAATATATTTCTGCCATTCTCTTGCTAGTTATTCTTGCGCTTGCCACATGTTGCAGTCAACCTTCCAAACAAGGGGCTGCCAATGATGCAACAAGTGCTAAAACTTCAATAGCCTTTCTTGAGAAAGAACATGATTTTGGAGAATATCGAGAAAAGGAAACGAAAAGATACGCTTTCAAGTACAAGAATGCAGGCAAGTCTCCACTTGTCATATATAAGGCTGAGAGCGATTGTGGTTGCACACAAGTCAAATTCAATCCACAGCCTTTGATGCCAGGTGAGTATGATTCTATCATTGTAGTATATGATGGAAATGGCTTTTTGAACGGTTCTTTTAGAAAGTTCATCAACATATACTCAAATGCTTCAGAAAAGCCAATGGAGTTGAGCATAAAGGGCAGTTATTTTGAAAAGAGTGAAGAATGATTCTTCGCATGATGTTTGATAATGTAATAACAATCAAATTATAAACTTTTATAGAAACCTGCATGTGGGCATGAACCATACTTACGGGTATCGAGGATGCTGACAAAGAAATATAATATACCTTCTGAGCGCATTACAGAAAAATCTAAGGGTGCACGTGTGCAGCCTTTTGCAGAAAACGCAGAGAACCGTGTAACGATCATGATCGCTAAGTAGTACGGTAAGTTTATAATGCGACAATCAATTATTTTAATTGGTGGCGGGGCATCCTCAGGGGTGCCCCGTTTTTCTTTCAAATGATAATTATTCTTAATTATTAATGCTTTATTAGTTGATTTTCAGCAGTATTTCTTACCTTTGTTCCGAAAATCTGTGCAACTGCACAAAAATTCGGAATACAATGATTATAACTCGGCAGAAATATTTGGAAATGTTGGTAGCTGGTCAAGGTAATGGACTAGTAAAAATAGTAACTGGTGGAAGAAGATGTGGAAAGTCCTTCTTGCTGTTCCAAATCTTTCATCAGTACCTTTTGCAGCATGGGGTAGATGAAGGGCATCTGATAGAAGTGTCTCTTGATGATAGACGTAATCGCAAACTTTGTGATCCTGATGCTTTGCTTGATTATCTTGATTCTCGTATAAAAAGTGATGGCAAAACAAATTTTATTTTTCTTGATGAAATTCAACTTGTTGATGATTTTATAGGAGTATTGCTTAGCCTAATGCATACTCCTAATACTGAAGTTTATGTATCAGGTTCAAACTCGAAGTTCCTGTCCAAAGATGTTGTTACCGAATTCCGTGGAAGAGGACAGGAAATAAGAATTTGGCCGTTGTCGTTTTCTGAATATTATGGTGCTGTGGGGGGAGAACGCTCGCAAGCGTGGAAAGACTACTATACTTTTGGAGGACTTCCCCAGATTTTGTCTTTAGATACAGAAAGAGCCAAACGTAGCTATCTTAGGGATATTTATGAAGTGACATATATTAAGGATATTGTAGAGCGTAATAAAATTAAAGTGCCAGAGGGGTTACGTGAACTTGTGCGTATTTTAGCATCAGGAATAGGCTCTTCTACTAATCCGACCAGGATTTGTAATACCTTTCAATCTGTAAGTCAATTACAAATAACTGATAAGACAATAAATGAATACATCTCAGACATACAGGATGCTTTTCTTATAGAAGAGGCTCTCAGGTATGATGTTAAAGGTAGAAAGTATATTGGTACAGAGACTAAGTATTATTTTTGTGATTTGGGATTGAGAAATATAGCATTGAATCTCAGACAACAAGAAGAAACACATATTATGGAAAATGTCATTTATAATGAACTAAGAATGCGAGGTTACTTGGTTGATGTCGGTTTAGTTGAATGTTGGACAACGGACGAGAATGGAAAAAGGAAACGTAGTAAACTAGAAGTTGATTTTGTAGTAAATAATGGTCCCGAACGTGTGTATATTCAGTCGGCTTTTAATATGCCAACTAAGGATAAAGAGAAACAGGAGCGTCGTTCTCTTATAAATATCGCTGACAATTTTAGAAAAGTAATTGTTGTGAAAGATGATATTAAGAGAAAGATTGATGATGATGGTGTCGTCACGATTGGACTCTTCGACTTTTTGCTAGATGAGCAGAGTATAGAGAGATATTAAGCCTAAGCCCCGACTGCTGTTCTGCAGTCGGGGCTTTCACCATATATCCGTAAGCAGACGCAAGTAGCTGCGTTGACCATCGCAAGTACTTGCGAAGAGCAATGAAGCCTGTTTCGAAGGGCATCGAAACAGGCTTCATTTTTTTATTCTAGAATTCAGCGTTCTTTGGTGTACGTGGGAATGGAATCACGTCGCGGATGTTCTGCATACCGGTTACGAAGAGAATCAGACGCTCGAAACCGAGACCGAAACCTGCGTGTGGGCATGAACCATACTTACGGGTATCGAGATACCAGTTCATATCCTTCATAGGGATGTTGCGAGCCTCAATCTCACCCATCAGTTTGTCATAGCTCTCCTCACGGACAGAACCACCGATAATCTCACCAATCTGTGGGAACAGTACGTCGGTACCCTGAACGGTCTGACCGCTCTTGCCGCCGAAACCACTCTCCTCCTCGTCTATCTTCATATAGAATGCCTTGATAGCCTTAGGATAGTTGGTCATGATAACCGGGCGCTTGAAATGCTCCTCTACGAGGAAACGCTCATGCTCTGAAGCCAAGTCATCACCCCACTCGCATGGGAACTCAAACTTCTTACCGTTGGCAATAGCCTCCTGAAGGATGCGGATACCCTCGGTATATGGAAGATGAACGAATTCGGAATTCAATACGCCTTCCAGACGGGCAATCAAGCCCTTGTCAATCATCTTGTTCAAGAAAGCAAGATCGTCCTTGCAATGCTCAAGTGCCCAACGGATACAATACTTGATGAAGTCTTCCTCCAACTCCATCAAACCGTCCATATCCAGGAAAGCAACCTCTGGCTCTACCATCCAGAACTCAGCCAGGTGGCGAGGAGTATTACTGTTCTCTGCACGGAAGGTTGGACCGAAGGTATAGATGGCGCCGAGTGCTGTAGCACCGAGCTCACCCTCCAACTGACCGGAAACGGTCAATGAAGTCTGCTTGCCGAAGAAATCATCAGAATAGTCAATCTTGCCATCCTCGGTCTTCTTCAGATTGTAGAGATTCTTGGTAGTTACCTGGAACATCTGACCAGCACCCTCGCAGTCGCTGGCTGTGATGAGCGGAGTATTGAAATAGAAATATCCATGCTCATGGAAGTAAGTGTGGATAGCCATTGCCATGTTGTGGCGGATACGCATTACGGCACCAAAGGTATTGGTACGGAGACGGAGGTGAGCATACTGACGCATGTATTCGAAGCTCTGTCCCTTCTTCTGCATAGGATAGTCGTTGCCGCAGAGACCGTAAATCTCGATGCTCTCGCACTGGATCTCAACACTCTGTCCGGCACCCTGGCTTTCTACCAGCGTACCTACGGCGCTGATACAAGCACCAGTAGTAATCTGACGGAGCTGATTCTCATCGACCTTTGATGGGTCGACTACTATCTGAATATTATTAATAGTAGAACCATCGTTAAGAGCGATAAAATCGACTGCTTTGCTACTACGATGGGTACGAACCCATCCCTTGACATTCACGATTGAGCCGTAGGCTGTACTCTTGAGCAAGTCTACAACTTTAGTTCTTTTTACTTTTTCCATTGTTAATATTAATGCTTCAAGGAGTTAAGGAGTTAACTCCTTAACTCCATATTATTTTTTCTTATTCAAAAGCACCCATGCGGAGCATGTCTACCTCCTTCTCAGTAAGGAAGCGCCAGTCACCGCGACGGAGATTTTTCTTAGTCAAACCTGCGAACTGTACACGGTCGAGCTTGGTAACACGATAGCCGAGACTCTCGAAGATACGGCGCACGATACGGTTCTTGCCACTATGAATCTCGATGCCAACCTGTGCCTTGTCGCGATCATCAGCATACTCTACAGCATCTGCCTTGATCTCACCATCTTCCAGGGTGATACCCTCACGGATCTGATCCATATCGTGAGCTGTCAGGTTCTTATCGAGATGAACGTGATAAACCTTCTTCTTCAAGAACTTAGGGTGAGTAAGCTTAGAAGCCAGGTCACCATCGTTGGTCAAGAGAAGTACACCTGTTGTATTACGGTCGAGACGGCCTACAGGATAAATACGCTCAGGACAAACATCCTTTACGAGGTCCATCACAGTCTTGCGCTGCTGAGGATCATCGCTGGTTGTAACATAATCCTTTGGCTTGTTGAGCAATACGTATACCTTCTTCTCCAAAGTTACAGGAGCGTCGTGGAACTTCACCTCATCGGTACGAAGGATCTTGGTACCCAACTCGGTAACTACCTCACCATTGACAGTTACCAGACCAGCCTGGATGAACTCATCAGCCTCACGGCGAGAGCAAACACCAGCATTGGCGAGGAACTTGTTCAAGCGCAATGGCTCTGTTGGGTCGATGTTCTCCTCCTTATATTCGATACGCTTCTTCATGCTATACTTAGCATTTGGATCGTAACCAGGAGTGTGCTGACGGAAACCGCCACCACGGTTGTTGCCATAGCCACCACCCTGTGGACGGCCATAACCGCCACGGTTGTTGCCATAACCACCACCCTGTGGACGACCATAACCACCACGGTTGTTGCCATAGCCACCCTGTGGACGACCATAACCACCACGGTTGTTGCCATAACCACCCTGCTGAGAACGAGACTGGTAGCCGCCCTGCTGGCGTGGCTGGTAGCCACCCTGCTGACGAGGCTGATAACCACCCTGCTCATCATTATTGTTGTAACGAGGACGATAGCCACCCTGCTGAGGACGAGACTGATAGCCTCCCTGCTGACGTGGCTGGTAGCCACCACGGTTGCTGTTACCATAACCACCACGGCTCTGATAGCTGCTGCGCTGTGGACGCTCGCTGCTGCCTGTACTCTGCAAGCCAGCACCGAAACCTTCAGGACGGAAACCGCCTTCGCTGTTACTGCTACTTCTGTCGCTGCTGTATGCGCGATGTGAATTGATACGAGGACGCTGTGTGCGACCTACTGGTCGATAACTCTTCTGATAACCACCTGCTGGGTTGTAGCCCTCACGGGTTCTCTCATTCTCAGAAGACTGATCTTGAGGTTTGTTTTCAAATTCTGAATCCATTTTCTTAAAATACTTAATAGCCTCACGGCTGGGTTAATAAATCTAATTTTTACTTATATATATGTACTAAAACTACAAAATTCCTTTGTGTATATTAGATACCTGTATAATTGCTTGGTGTGATTGCCATCAGTTCTGCCTTAACGCTATCACTCACATTCAATCCCTGGATAAACTCATGAATAGTTTCCTCAGTCATGTGCTGGTTGGTACGTGTCAACGCCTTCAATGCCTCGTAAGGATGTGGATATGCCTCACGGCGAAGGATAGTCTGGATAGCCTCAGCTACAACTGCCCATGTATTATTCAAATCTTCCTGCAGTTTCTCCTCGTGAAGAATCAGTTTACGCAAGCCCTTCAATGTACTCTGGATAGCAATGACGCTATGACCGAGAGGCACACCGATGTTACGGAGTACAGTACTGTCAGTAAGGTCGCGCTGCAAGCGGCTAACCGGAAGTTTCTGTGCCAGGAACTGAAGAATGGCATTGGCTATGCCCAGGTTACCTTCACTGTTCTCATAATCGATAGGATTCACCTTGTGAGGCATCGCACTTGAGCCTACCTCACCTGCCTTGATCTTCTGCTTGAAGTAATCCATAGAGATATACATCCAGAAGTCACGGTCTAAGTCGATGATAATGGTGTTGATACGACGGATGGCGTCAAAGATAGCGCCAAGGTAGTCATAGTTACTGATCTGTGTGGTATACTGCTCGCGCTCCAAACCGAGTTTTTCGCTGACAAACTTGTTACCGAATGCTTTCCAGTCATACTGTGGATAAGCTACATGGTGAGCATTGTAGTTACCGGTAGCGCCACCGAACTTAGCTGTAATCTTACAAGCCTTGAGCGAATTAAGCTGCTCGGTAAGACGGTAAACATAAACCATGATTTCCTTGCCCAGGCGGGTAGGTGAAGCAGGCTGTCCGTGAGTCTTAGCCAGCATAGGCACATCCTTCCACTCATCAGCATAAGCCTGGAGCTGTGCAATCAGCTCTTCAACCTGCGGATAGAAGCACTCTTCCAAAGCCTCTTTTACAGAGAGAGGCACACTTGTGTTGTTGATATCCTGAGATGTCAAACCAAAATGGATAAACTCCTTGTAAGCATCCAAGCCTCCGATCTTATCGAATTCTTCCTTGATAAAATACTCTACAGCCTTTACATCGTGATTGGTAATCTTCTCGATGTCTTTTACGCGCTGTGCTTCATTTTCGTCAAAATTACGATAAATGTCACGCAGACGTTCGAACAGCGACTTGTCGAAAGAAGCAAGCTGTGGCAAAGGTAACTCGCATAGAGTAATGAAGTATTCAATCTCTACGCGTACACGATAACGAATGAGAGCATACTCTGAGAAGTAGTTAGCGAGTTGCTCTGTTTTTCCCCTATAACGACCATCAATTGGTGATATGGCAGTCAATAAATCTAAATTCATAACAATACGTATTATATATAGGGTGCAAAATTAATGAATTATCGTGAGAAAACAGAGAAAATTGTGATAAAATAATTTAAAAGCATAAAAAAAGGTCTCTCAACATTTGTTGAAAGACCTTCACCATTGTGGGCGTTGACGGATTCGAACCGCCGACCCTCTGCTTGTAAGGCAGATGCTCTA
>JAJXAL010000107.1:0-13012 GCA_021628325.1 Segatella copri
GATACGAGAATCCGCAGAACAACAAGCGCTACTTCTACCAGCTGGATGGAGAAGGGTTGCGCTATATGCTCCTCTCCTTCCTCAAAGCCATCCGCACCGGCAAGGACTTCTCGTATGTATCCGATGACATATCAGAAGAAATCGTCAAGACTATTGCAGACTTCGAGGCAAGAAGGGATATGGCAATCATCTAGGTTCGCCTGATATAAGATGGCTTAAACGAAAGAAGAATAAACATTCATATTTAAATTATCAGAATGAGAAAGATTAAGATAAATCCTAAATACGAATATCTGAGAGCCTTTATCGAGAGCATCCCTGATGTTTTCGAGCAGGAAGGGCGTGTGATTTATACAGGGCGCAATCTCATCAAGGTACTAACTGCACCAGATGGAACACAGATTAACATAAAGCGCTTTCATGAACCACATGGACCAAACAATCTCATTTATTCCTGGAATATCAGAAAGCCTAAAGGTCAACGGGCATTCGAATATCCTATGATTCTGAAAAGAAAAGGCATCAATACTCCAGAGCCATTAGCACTCATAGAAGAGCGTAACTTTCTAAATCTCTTAGGATACAGTTATCTTATCACTATCCAGTGTAATTATGGACATACACTTTATGAGGTAGTAGATGCTAAACCGGAAGAATATAAATGCCTGGCAAAAGCTCTAGCCCATTTCGCTGCCAACATCCATCTGCACGAAATCCTCCACAAGGACTTTACTCCTGGCAATATTCTCTGGAAACAAGATGAAGAAGGCTTCCATTTCATGCTGGTTGACATCAACAGAATGAATTTCGGACCAGTAAGTGAGAAGAAAGGACTTTATAATCTCAGAAGATTTTGGGGACCTAAAGAATTCACCCGTATCCTGATTAGCGAATACGCCTTGCTGCGCAACATAGATACAAAGAAGGCAGTAGCCTATGTCATGCAGGAACGGGCTAAATTCTGGATTCAATTTGGGAAGAAACATAAAATTCCATTCCCATTAGAGTTATAAATGGCCGTGTCCTTGTAAAACTCATATAAACAATATAAAATATGAAACAAAACAGACTTTGCTATATTAGTCGCAACTATTATAATCTGACAAGTGCCGGCAATAAGGCAAAAACAGATAACGAAGATACACTAGCAGAAATGGGAGCCATCAATCTCGGCTTGCCACGCACTATCAAGAATAGTAAGATTTTGGCATTCTTTCTAGACTTGATAGGCATTATCCGTGCCTGTATCTTAATCCAGAAAGGCGATGTGCTGTTCTTGCAATATCCTGTAAAGAAGTACTTTTCTTTTCTCTGCCATGTAGCTCATCTGAAAGGAGCCAAAACAGTTTCGCTGATTCACGATCTAGGTTCTTTCCGCAGAAAAAAGCTCACTATCCAAAAAGAGATAAACCGTCTTTCGAACAGCGACTATATCATCGCATCAAACGAAAACATGAAAGGATGGCTCAAAGAACATGGATTAAAAAAGCCAGTAGGCGCATTGGGATTATTCGACTATCGTTCTGCATCACAATGCCTTGAAGAAGTAACAGAAAGAGAACTGGTAAAAGTTGTCTATGCCGGAGGTCTGAGCATGAAGAAAAATTCATTCCTTGTAGATCTTTCCAAAACATTGAACAGTTGGCAATTACTGGTTTGTGGCAACAAAGAAGGACTCCAAGGTCTGCAGGACAATCCTCTGATTACTTATCAGGGATTTGTACCATCAGAGGATTTTATTAAGCACATTGATGCAGACTTCGGATTGGTATGGGACGGCAATTCGCTTGATGGATGTTCTGGAGAAAGTGGTCAATACCTGAAATGGAATTCTCCTCATAAGGTATCCTTCTACCTCCGTGCCGGTTTGCCGCTCATCATCTGGAAAGAAGCTGCCGTAGCTCCTATCATCGAAGAAGCAGGAGCTGGCATAACCATCAGTTCGCTGGAAGAGCTGGATGACAAACTTGCCAATCTTACCCCGGAACAGGAAAAGGAGATGAAAAAGCAAGCGGTAAATTTGGCTCAGAAGCTGAACAAAGGTGGGTTTCTGACAAAAACATTAAAAGAAATTAATTTTAGATAGAATGATTCAAGATAAGAAAGTCATTATAGCTATTCCTATATATAGGGATTTACGTGAAGAAGAGATTGTTGCTCTTGACAATAATCTCGAAATTCTACGTAATTATCCTACTGTACTGATAAAGCCTACAGGGTTGAATACTAATGCTTTAAAAGAAAGGTATCCACAAGTAGGAGAAATCGAAGTAAGTAATCAGTGGCTAGGAACCATTAATGGTATTATGGGATATAACGAAATGATGACTTCTCCCGATTTTTATAGTTTATTCAGCGATTACGAATATCTCCTTATCTGTCAGACAGATGTATGGATATTCAGAGATGATCTCATGAAGTGGATAGATATGGGTATCGATCTTGTTGGTGCACCATGGCCTAACAGAAATATGTATCTGCACTTTCCAATGAAACAATATCTCCAACTGAAAGTAAAGTTAAAACCTGCTAACAAAAATCTCCATTGCCAAATGTTTGGCAGAATTGGTAATGGCGGGTTCTGTTTGAGAAAGGTAGAACTATTCAAGAAGCTCTGCATCAAGTATGCCCAAGAAATTCAACTGTATAATTCTTTTGAAGATCCACTACACAATGAAGATATATTCTGGGCATTAGTTCCAACAGAACTTAAACTACCAACGATAGAGCAAGCTGCAGATTTTGCCTTTGACCGCAAGTTGGAACTATGCTATAAAATAAATAATAATAAGCTTCCTATGGCTGCTCACGGATATGACCGAAAACATCGAAAAGAATTTTGGTCAAAGTTTATTCCAAAAGAGGCATTTAAAAAACAATAAACAAAAAGTATATGGACAAGATTCTTACAATTATCATACCTACTTATAACATGAGTGAGTATCTTGATACTTGTCTAAAATCATTGATTATCGAAAGCAATCTATTAGAGGTTCTTATTATCAATGATGGAAGCAAGGACAATTCTTTGGATATAGCTAAAAAGTATGAGAAAAAATATCCACATATATTTAGAACTATAGATAAGCCAAATGGCAATTATGGTTCTTGCATCAATCGTGGACTAAAAGAAGCGACAGGAAAATATGTTAAAGTGTTAGATGCTGACGATAAATTCAACACAGAGTCTTTAATGAACTTGGTAGATATTGCCTCAAAGACAGATGTTGATGCATTTATAACAGACTTTTCCAAGTCTCATGTAAATGGCAAAGAAGATCATGTGACTTTTAACTTGCCAAGCAACCAAACATTGCAGTTTACAGACTATTGCTGTCATAAAGACATCATCAATCTTTGGATGCATGCCATTACATACAAACGCGAGAATCTGTTAGCTATCAATTACAAGCAAACTGAAGGTATTTCGTATACTGACCAAGAATGGATTTTTATGCCATTAACTACAATCAGAACGTTTAAGTATGTACCGGGAGTTCTCTACATATACACATTAGGTCGTGAAGGGCAGACCATGTCTAACACATTCTCGGCAAAGCATTTCAAGGATAATATCATATGTACGAGCCACATTTTAGACAGTTATGCAACACTCACCAATGTGAACTCTGCAATAAAAGATATGCTGGTCGAGAAATTGTTTAAAAGAATAAGATACATATATAAATTCTATTTATTGAAGTGTCAACAGCCAGATTACACGATACTAACAGAATTAGATAAAAAACTAGAGATTACATGTCCAGAAGTATATGAACATTCTAATCATATTATCATGAGTAGCCCACTCTTGTTATACAAGTATATCAAGCATTGGCGCTCCAATCCAAACAGTAAGTTATTACAGTTTATGATAAAAATATACAAAGGCAAAAAATCTCTCAAATAATAAAACAATGAAGATTTCACTAATCATATCCACGTATAATCGCCCCGAGGCTTTACGTTTGAGCCTTATGAGCGCAAAAGTTCAGACACGTATACCTGACGAAGTAATAATCGCAGACGATGGTTCTAAAGAAAATACAAGAGAACTTATAAAAAACTTCGCCAAAGATTTCCCATGTCCAATTCTCCATGCATGGCAAGAAGATAAAGGCTTTCGCCTGGCAGAGTCTAGAAACAATGCTCTTCGCATGGCCCATGGAGACTATATTGTGTTTATTGACGGAGATATCATTATGGAGCGCCATTTTATCGCAGATCATGAGCGCTTAGCTGAAAAAGGATATTTTGTTATAGGAAGTAGAGCTTCTTTAAAAAATAAGCTCACCCTTAAGCTTATCAAAGAAAAGAAGATAAATATCTCGTTTTATACTAAAGGCGTAAGACGGAAAGAAAATGCCCTATGGCTACCTTTTCTCACATTTTGGACAAAAAACCTTTACCACAAGCGTCGCTTCTATGGCAGAGGTGCCAATATGGCTATGTGGTTTGAAGATTTGCGTAAAGTAAATGGCTTCGACCAGGAGTTAATAGGCTATGGGTATGAAGATTTCGATCTTTTCAACCGTCTTTTCAATATTGGTCTAAAGCGAAAGTATGCAAAGTTCCAAGCTATAGAGTATCATCTCTTCCATGAAAGAGATAGCATTTGCAGCGAGAATGAACGCCACTTTCTTAAGGATATGAAAAGAACAAGATGCAAGAAAGGATTAAAAGAAATAGAATAACGGTTTAAAATAGAAAGAAATGATTAATACGACTTCATTTTTGTTATCAATTATAATTCCATCCTATAACATGGAGGAATATATTGGAAACAATTTAAAAAGACTTGTTGCCACACAACACTTAGATAAAATAGAAATTATTGTTGTCAATGACGGCAGTAAAGACAACACATCTGCTATTGCACACGAATATCAACAGCAATTTCCACAGAACATTATTGTTGTTGATAAAGAGAATGCACATTATGGTTCATGCATAAACAAGGGCTTAGCACTTGCTCGCGGAAAATATTTCCGGATTCTCGATGCTGATGATTTTTTTGAACCTGATGCATTAGACGCATTTGTTGAAAAACTGGAAACTTGTGATGCAGATCTTGTTGTTACACTCAGAACAGAAATAACAATAGACAAAAACGGAAAGGAAAAAACTAAAAAGTTCCCTATTGCCAATATTGAATACGGAAAGGTTTATGAGGCCTCAAGTTTTGTAATCACAGATTATTCTAAAAAAGTAGAATTCAACATGCATAGCATGACTTACAAGAGTAGTATTTTGCATAAAGTAGGTTTAGTACTTCCTACAGGAATCTGCTATACGGACCTGCTATATTGCCTTATACCTTTAAGTTCTATCAAAGACCTTATTGTATATGATATATATCTATATAACTATCTTGTAGGAAGAGAAGGAAATAGTACTAACGCTATAGCCTTAAAGAAGAACTTTTCTCATATTACAAAGGTACTTACATTGATGTTTGAATATCTTGACGCGCAAAAACAAGAATGTCTGACTCCAGCTATCAGACTCAATCAACTTAGATATATTGACGAAGCCGCAATTCTTTTTATGCAAAGCTTAAGATTCAATAAGCATATCAAAAAGGAAGATTATTCTAACATCACCGTAGTAATGAATTATTGCAGAAAATATGGAATAACAAATAAGTATATGAAGAAATATTATTTCCGTATATGGCAATTATTTAATACACGATTCTCGTTAAATTGCATGTTAGGCTGGTATGCCTTTACGCACCCATTTAGAAAAATATAACTTAGTTAGCGCAAGTATGAAGAAATATGATTATCTTATAGTTGGCTCCGGACTCTTCGGAGCCACATTCGCCCACCTGGCTCATAAACAGGGAAAAACTTGTCTGGTGATAGATAAGCGACCACATCTCGGTGGCAATATCTATTGCGAGAACATAGAGGGCATCAACGTACATAAGTATGGGGCTCACATCTTCCATACATCCAATAAAGAGGTGTGGAACTTCGTTAACTCTATCGTTGAGTTTAACCGCTACACCAACTCGCCTGTGGCAAACTACAAAGGCAAACTCTATAATCTGCCTTTCAATATGAATACCTTCTATCAGATGTGGGGCGTAACCACACCAGCAGAAGCACAGGCTAAAATTGATGAGCAGAAGGCAGAAGCCGTGGCTAAGATGAAGGCCGATGGCGTAAGCGAGCCTCGTAATCTGGAGGAACAGGCTCAGGTGCTCATCGGTAAAGATATCTATGAGCGCCTCATCAAGGGATATACCGAGAAGCAATGGGGACGAAAGTGTACAGACTTGCCAGCCTTCATCATCAAGCGACTGCCGGTACGCCTCATCTTCGACAACAATTACTTCAACGACAAGTATCAGGGAATCCCTATGGGGGGATACAACAAACTCATCGATGGTTTACTTGAGGGGGCAGATACAAAGGTATCAGTTGACTTCTTTAAAGACGAGATTGAACTCCCAAACGGTAACAAGGGGGTACTGAAAGATCATTGGAAAGAGATTGCCTCTAAGCTGGTTTTCACAGGCAAGATAGATGAGTTCTACAACTATCAGTTTGGTAAGCTCAACTATCGCACTGTCCGTTTTGAGCAGGAAACCATCGACTGCCCTAACTATCAAGGTAATGCCGTGGTAAACTATACTGAGCGCGAAGTGCCATATACCCGAGTGATTGAGCACAAGCATTTCGAAATGTTCGGAGCAGAAGTCTATGAGACCCCGAAGACGGTTATCTCCAAGGAATATTCCACCGAATGGAAAGATGGCATGGAACCATACTATCCGGTAAACGACAAGGAGAATTCTGAACTGTATGCCCAATATAAGAACCTGGCAGACCAGGAAGAAGATGTTATCTTTGGCGGCCGCCTTGCCGAATACAAATATTATGACATGGCACCTATCATAGAGAAAGCATTGGCTATGTTCAAATAAAGCTTTTCTGTAAAGTCCCTTTAGCATTCCAAGTATATTTTGATTTCATATACTTGGAATACTGAAGGGGCTTTATCCTTTTATAATTCCTTCCACACTCGTCTCTTCAACCACAACGCCAAGATGGGGTCACTCATTTCCAGATGCTTAGGAGCAGGTATTGTAATCAGATCTTTCACCATCAAGGACTTCTTGAGGCGAGTTACATTGGCAGCAGTACCTAGGCGATAGGTTTCCAATATCGCCGTCTGGGTGAAACCGGTATGTACTCCATTAGTGATGGCATGCAGGAAATTCATCTGATAGGCTGAAAGGTCTTCGGTTTGCTGGATAAACAAGGGCTCACAGGCATCCAGCAACCGGTCTATTCCATATTTCAAGTCCTCTTCTGTAGCTGCAGAATCATCTTGCACGCGCAACCATACAAACCATGCCAACTGCTGTACATAAGAGGAATACCTATCTGTTACCTGACAGATTTCTCGAGCCAGCTCTTCAGAAATATGCTTGCCGGTAGATTCGAAACGCTGACAGATATACTCCACCCAGTCTTTCTCGCTAATTTTATTCAGATAGAAGAAATCACCAAAGCGATAGAATGGGTAACTGGCATTCTGGAACATCTGTTCCATCATGTGTTTCTTGCTGCCATAAAGACAGTAAGATACATGGCTCTGTAATTGCCATACGCTACGAAGTTTCTTCTGGAAAGTCAAGGAATCTGGAAAATCACCTATCTGCTGAAATTCATCGATACAGACTACTATATGACAACCTTTTGACCGAGCTATCATTTCCGGAAGTCTCAAAACCTCTTCTGTTGTATTGTTACCTGCATTATACTCCAAAACCAAAGAGAAATCTGTCAAAGGATCTTGCCCAATACTGATTTTCGGAACGAAACGACTCAAGAACACCTTGGCATTCTCTATCCATTCTTCCCATTTTGAAGAAGTAGCCCGAACCACGGCCGTGGCAAAAGCATTGATAAAATCATTCTCTGAGCGACAACCAAAGGCATCTATACGAGCTATCCTGATGTCTTCGCTCTCTACAAGCGAACACACCTTATCCACCAATGAAGTCTTACCCATACGACGAGGTGAAATCAATATCGTATTCACTCCATACGTAAAGTTCGCCTTCAGGCGTTCTGTTTCCTCTCTTCGGTCGGTGAAGGAATCTCCCTCCACACGAACACCGAATACAAACGGAGCTTCTTTACTTTTTCTCATAATCACTACCTTATTTTATAATACTGAATTTCGCAAGTAAGCTTGCTTTCAAATTGCCGAGTGCAGCTTTTCTTCTGCAAAGAAAATGCAAACGAGCGCAATGAAAGCTGGCTTTCAAATTGCCGAGTGCAGCTTTTCTTCTGCAAAGATACAACAAAAAGTTGAAAATCAGTAATAATTGAAGCAAAATAGTTGAAAATGACTGAATTATGTCGGTGGATGGGGCTTTCCATAAAGACATCAGAAGACGGAAAAATGCCAGTCTAAGACAGACTTTCGTTACTATAACGTTACTGTTTTTTGATGATAATGAATGGGCGAAAATCACAGAATTAAGAGGCAAAAGTATCTAATAATTAGAAGATTGCCAAGAAAACTCGGAAGATTCTTTTATGCATGATTCTAATGCTTTGATTCGCTTGGATTTGCAAATGGGATAATGACTCTGTACATAGTATTTTTGCAAACAGTTAAAAAAGTAGAAAGTTATGAGCAGATCAACATTCAGAGTATTATTCTATCTGAAGCGTAATGCGCCAAAGAAGAACGGACTGATTCCAGTAATGTGCCGTATTACGGTAAACGGCAAGATTTCACAGTTCAGCTGTAAGTTGAACGTGGATGAGAAAATGTGGAGCGTGGAACTTGGTCGCATGAGTGGACGAAGCATCGTTGCGCAAGAGACCAACCGAAAGCTGGACAAGATTCTTGTCGGCATCAATAAGGCTTATCAAGATGTATGTGATAAGGATAGCTATGTCACAGCAGAGAAAGTGCGTAATTCCTATCTTGGTATGGGGATGAACCACAAGACCCTTCTTGCAGTATTCCGTAAGCACAACGAAGACTATGCCAAGCTTGTTGGCAAGATGAAAAGCCAGCGTAGCTATTGGAAATACAGAGTGGTTTACAAGCATCTGGAGGAGTTTATCAAACAGCGTTATAAGATGGAAGACATTGCGCTTAAAGAACTCACCCCTGCATTCATCACCGATTTCGAAGTTTTCTTGCGAATAGAGAAAGGTCACTGCACCAATACTGTATGGTCGTATATGATGCCTTTCAGAAGCATCATATTTATGGCTATCAACAACGGTTGGCTTGCACGTGATCCATTCTATGCCTATCACATCAGTAAGGAGGAAACAAAGCGAGGTTTCCTGACAATGGAGGAAATAACAAAGTTGATCAACGGACAGTTTACCAAAAAGAAATACGAACTTGTCCGTGACCTATTCGTTTTCTGTTGCTTCACCGGACTGAGCTGGACAGACATGCGCAATCTGACCAAGAGCAATATTCAGACCTCTTTTGATGGACATGTGTGGATTAAGACATCGCGACAAAAGACAGGCGTGGAAAGTGATATTCGGTTACTTGAAGTAGCCAAGCATATCATTGACAAATATGATGGATTGGCAAAAGATGACCGCTTATTGCCTGTTCCTGCTTATAGCGTATGCAAATATGATATAAAGCAAGTTGCCAAACAATGTGGTATAGAGAAGAATGTGTCCTGGCACGTTGCTCGTCATAGCTTTGCTACCTCGGTCTGTCTCTCCAATGGTGTGCCTATTGAAACACTCTCCAAGATGATGGGACACACAAGCATCAGAAGTACGCAAATCTATGCCAAGATAACCGCTCAGAAGTTGAGTGACGATATGGAAAAATTATCACAGCGCATACAATCTGTCGAAAATATCATTTGTCAAACCATCTAATTTAATCAGCAGTATGAAAAGAAACCTTATAAAGGTGAGCGACTACTCCGTTACGCTCACTGGCAATAATATCTGGATGACCTATTGGGAGATAGCAGAAGCATTCAATGTCATCCCTGCTTCGGTGAACAGGACAATAAAAAGAATGTTCAAGGAAAATGTCTTTTCAGAGTGTGAACATAGCAAATATATCCGATTGTCAAACGGCAACCATGCCTATGTTTACAGTCTTGATGTAGTGATAGCCATTTCTTTCAAATACAGAACCCATTATACCGATGTGTTCAGAAAATGGCTGACAGACAAAATAAAGGAGCAGCATCCTCCAGTATTCATCAGTTTTCAGACAAAAGATCTGTATGGTTGCTGATTGTATACTGACAATAGTATAATATAGAAAAGCGGATTGTCTTCCTAAAAAGGAAGCAGTCCGCTTTTCTCGGTTATAGTTCATTTTGGTGGTTACTGGTGATTAGCGAAACCACCGAACAGCAGAAAGCAATCGGCGCATGGCTCTGTGATTATGCAGAACGCCAACAACAATTTGATGAAATAAAACATCGCCACACACTCAATGAGGTTGGCGATGTTGCAGAAAGTCGGTATGATTAGAAGATTGATAGGGGGCGAGGGGGAATCAGTCTGTAATGATTATTTCTTTATTATGATAAATTCCACCTTTTGAAGCCCCTTTTTATGGACGTTGGCAAGAATAAGCGCATATCTGACCTCCTCGCCGGAGTTCATGGAGCGGATACGTGTAAACTCGTCTTCAGGAACGACATTCTTGAACATCGGGCCGGATGACTCGTTACGCACCAGACGAATTTTGTCGGTAAAGGGTGAAATGACATACGAGTAAGTTGTTTGATAAGGCACACTATGGAATTTCACCCAGTTCGGGTCTTTATGATCAAGGATATTTACCAGCCATATACGCGCCTTATCGTAAGATGGTAGCGGCGAAACATTGTCATATTCAACTTTACCATTTATTTTACCTTCATCATCAACTACAATAGTGCTAGCTACGCCATACTTTTCGAAAGGACACAAGTCATAGTATTCTATGTCTGCTTCCGTTTTTATCTCTTTGTCAATCGGAATTTCAGGGTCTGCTACAAGCCTGTCTTGAAGAACACGGATAAGTTCATATCTGCGGTCGGAAGCATCCGCAGGTGGATTGGCGAGGATTGTGCGCTTTACCGAGAGATAATATTCGTGCCCGCGTTCATAGGTAAAGCCTTTTATCTGTTCAAATCCAAGGTCTTGCCATTCTTCGGAATCACCTTCCGTCTTGACGAGCAAGCACTCTATGGGTTTTTCCTTCATATCATCGCCCCACGCATACGTCACGCCTGTTTCTGCCGACACCAGCATTCTGATTTCTTTGACTGAATCTTTAGGCTCATCATCATCGCTACAAGCAGCCAGTCCTGCCACGGCGAGGAATGTCATGAGCAGCATTCTGAAAAAATTTATATTCATCATTCTTTTTAACTTTTAATAGTTCTCTACATAATAATAAACACCGAAAATGCAAAAATATTGCATTGCAAATTATAAATAAATTAGCTTTACCCCATTCCGTTTGATAGCTTTCTATATGGTTAAACCAGCTTGGGATAATGGTGGTTTCTGTAATTGCTTTCCAACAGAGCCTGAATGTCGGATTCCCGATACAGTACTTTACCCCCAATGATAAAATAAGGCAAGATAGCAGCATGTCGGTATTCCTGCAAGGTCCGCTTGCTGATGTGCAGACGGGCTGCAACATCCCTGTCTGTCAGATACATCTCGCCGTTCAACGGGAAATGACTGCATTCAGCTAGCTTGTCAGCCTTTCTCATGCTTTGTCGAATTGTTTTCAATACTTCGACAATAATCTCGTGGTCTTCATTCAATACAGTCTGTATCATACGCAGTCCCCCTCTATTGTGCCTGCACCATGCAATATGAAGTCCTCCACATCAGCAGGCTTGTAATAGAACTTTCTTCCAATCTGAGTGCATGGAAGCAAATCCTTGTCACGCAGACTCTGTAGGGATCGTTTGCTAAGGTTCAGAGCCTTACAGACGTCTTCAGAATCCATCCACTTAGCCAGACTTCCATCTTTAGATTTCTCCATTAGGAAGTCCACCTTTCTCGTCAATGCCTTCACACTCTCCAGAAGCAAATCGAAGGTCTTTCTTTCAATGATTACTATATCCATATTTGTATACTTGTTGATTAACGAGCGCAAAGGTAAATCAGAATCTTGTGATATGGATAAAAACACGGCAATCGTGTTGCTTGTGTCGCCTTAGAAGGACACTCAGAGACAAATTCAATAAAAATCTCACGGTAGTAACGCGTAAGTACCGTGCCCGATAAATTCCTTTGCCGTACTTTTGCAGCGAACAAATACAAAAAGCGTATGGAAATCATAACAATAGATAGCTTGGCGTTCAAGGAACTGACTGGGCAAATAAGAGAGATTGCAGCGTACGTAAGAAAATATGGTACAGCAATCAAAGAAGAGGACAACTCAGGAAAGGAGTACCTTACCAGTGCAGAGGTCTGCGAGATGCTTCATATCAGCAGCCGCACCCTACAGCGCATGAGGGATGCCAAAGTTATAAGCTTTACTTTCGTAGGCAATGCGTGCCGTTTCAGACGGTCAGATATAGAGAAATACCTCAAGGAAAGAGGAACAACATAAAAAATGGAGAAATATGGATACACTTGACAGAACAACATTTGAGAATGGTATGAGACAGCTTATGCAGAGACTTGACAAGCATGAGGCAGTTCTCAATGTCATCAACGAGTCAGGAAGGGATATGATGCAGACCATCCCTAAACTTGAAGATGAACTGCTTGACAACCAAGACCTGTGTCTCATGCTCCATGTGAGCAAGCGTACATTGCAGCGATACCGTAGTAGCGGAATGATCCCTTATCGACTATTGAAGCGTAAGCCGTACTACAAACGCTCCGATGTGGAGGATTTTATCAGAACGTATGCAAGGGAAATAAAGAAAGAAAACGATGGGAACAGAAAAGCCCGCATTTATGTATAACAATTAAAAATTTACAATTATGGTACAAAAGAAAAAGAGTGATGAACAGGACGTGCT
>JAJXAL010000016.1:0-48516 GCA_021628325.1 Segatella copri
CTCACAATCTTGACGGCGCTCGGCACTACCCTCGGAGTAACATCATGCATGGGGGTATAAACTATTTTTCAATCACTTTAAAACAAAAAGAACTATGGCAACAAAAGGAACATTGAAGTATCGTAAAGTAACTCGCACTCCTCAGAGCGGACCTAACAAGAACAAGCAGATGTATTACGCAACTGCTGTAACTGACCGTGAGATGAACTTCGAGGAGTTTGTAACTCACATCTCGGAGCACAACTCTCCTTACAGCCGAGGCACCGTACACGGCGTATTGATGGATACACTCGACTGCCTGCAGGAGCTCATCCTCGATGGCAAGAGCGTACGTCTCTCCGACCTGGGTCTCTTCTCCATCGGTATGACATCACGTGCCGAGGCTACCAAGGACAAGGTATCGGCAGCGAGCGTGGAGGGCGTACACCTCATCGTGCGTAACACCAAGACTTGGAGCAACGCTGAACTGCGCAAGAAATGCCGCATAGAGGAGTATGACACCTACGGCAAAACTACCGACGAGGGCTCTGTGCCGGGCGACGGCAAGGACAACGACGGAGGCGGCTCTACCCCTAGCGGCGGCGACAGCGGCACTACCCCTGGCGGCGGTGACAGCGGCACTACCGCTCCTGACGGCGGCGATGGACTGGAGTAAGCTACGGCTAATAGAATAGATGTGGGGAGTTCACCCCCAGCACCGACACACGAAAAAAAAAGGTCGCTCCCCTAATTGGGTAGCGACCTTTATCTTTATATTTGAATTTTGATGTAATCTTAATTCAACGATGCATCATCTGCAAGGAAATTAATCCTTGAAGAAATCCTTAACAGCCTCGTTTGGTACCATCTTCTCATCGAAAACGTATGCACCAGTCTTAGGGCTCTTAACCATCTTGATAACCTTTGTATATGCGCGACCATCCATGTTACCTTCGTGGAGGGTAGCGACCGCTTTCTTTGCCATAGTCTATTTAAATTGATAAAATTATTAAACTTGTAAGCTAAGCTTACTTAATCTCCTTGTGAAGAGTCATCTTCTTAAGGATTGGGTTGTACTTCATCAACTCAAGACGCTCAGGAGTGTTCTTACGATTCTTTGTAGTCACGTAACGGCTTGTACCTGGCATACCACTGTTCTTGTGTTCAGTGCACTCGAGGATAACCTGTACTCTATTACCTTTTGCTTTCTTTGCCATGATATTTATTCTCCTATAACTTTAATGTCCTTCCAATCTACGTAGCCCTTCTTTACTGCCTGATTCAAAGCAGCATCGAGACCTACCTTATTAATAAGACGAAGACCAGCAGCACTGATCTTGAGGCTGATCCAGCAACCCTCTTCTACATAGTAGAATTTCTTGCTGAAGAGGTTAACATCAAAGCTTCTCTTTGTACGGTGCTTTGAGTGAGACACATTGCAACCTAACTGTGCCTTCTTACCTGTAATTTGACAAATCTTAGACATTTCTATCTTTAATTTTGTAATTCGTTAATTGATACCTATTCCAAACAGAGTGCAAAATTACAAAATAATTTGGTAATAACAAAATAATCCCTAAAAGAACGCTGTCTTTTAAGGATTATTAATATTTGATAGCCTTAAATTAGCAATTAAGCCTCTTTTTTAAGTTCTTCAGCATGTTCTTTCAAAAATTCGAGCATGCCTTTAAGCGCTGTATTTGTGGCAATTGCAAGGTTGATGTCGCGTCCGAAATCTTCGGTGAGTTTTACCACGCGAACATCGTTCTTATCGCCATAACCTACATAGATTGTGCCCACAGGAATGGCTGGAGTTCCACCCGTTGGACCAGCCACACCCGTTGCTGAAATGGCGAAGTCTACATTCAGGGTCTTGATTGTGCCGAGCACCATCTCCCTAGCCACTTCCTCGCAAACGGCAGTCTGCTTCTCCAGAACCTCATGGCTCACGCCCAAAAGATTCTCCTTTACCTCGTTGGTGTAGCTTACTACACCACCCTTGAAGTAATTGCTGGCACCTGGCACAGAAATCAGCGCCTCGGCGATACGGCCGCCCGTGCAGCTCTCTGCTGTGCCTACTGTCTTGTCACTGTTGTAGAGCATCTCCTGGATGCCCTTGCTCAATATCTTTGTTTCAAATTCCATATTTCTTACTTAAATGTTACTTTACTATAGGCTGGCAAGTCGATGGTTGCAAACTCACCATCACGATACTTGAAGGTTCCCACGCAGCCTATCATCGCCGCATTATCGGTAGTATAGCTGAACTTAGGGATGTAGATAGTCCAGCCGAAGCGCTTGGCATGGTCGCGGAAAGCATTGCGCAAACCATTATTGGCGCTCACACCTCCAGCTACAGCCACATGCTTGATGCCGGTCTGCTTGACAGCCATGCGGAGTTTCTTCATCAGAATATCAACGATGGTAAACTCTATGCTGGCAGCCAGATCGTACTTGTTCTTCTCAACAAAATCAGGATCTGCAGCCACCCATTTGCGCAAGCTGTAGAGGAAACTGGTCTTGAAACCGGAGAAACTGTAGTTCAAACCCGGAATATGAGGCTCAGAGAAACTGAATGCCTTCGGATTGCCCTGGCGTGCATACTTATCTACAACAGGACCACCAGGATAACCCCACTCCAATACCTTGGCACACTTGTCAATAGCCTCACCAGCCGCATCATCGATGGTCTGTCCCAGCACTTCCATATCGTTGTAGGCATTCACCTTTACGATCTGCGAATTTCCACCGCTCACGAGAAGACAGATGAACGGGAATGGAGGTGCACTCTGGTCATCATCGCTCTCCTTGATGAAATGAGCCATCACATGACCCTGCAGATGGTTTACATCAATCATCGGGATATTGAGCGAACGGGCGAATCCCTTGGCAAAACTTACACCCACGAGAAGCGAGCCCATCAGACCCGGACCACGGGTGAAGGCTACGGCAGAAAGATCTTCCTTCTTGATGCCGGCACGCGCGATGGCCTGGTCAACGACAGGAACCACATTCTGCTGGTGGGCACGGGAAGCCAACTCCGGAACAACACCGCCGTAAGCTTTGTGAACCTCCTGAGAGGCGGTTACATTGCTCAGCAGCACACCATTCTTGAGCACTGCGGCAGAGGTATCGTCGCAGCTGCTCTCTATACCTAATATATATATATCCTTCATTTCTTAACATTTAACGTTAATATGTCAAAATCTCCACACCTGTCTCTGTCATCACAAGCGTGTGCTCCCACTGTGCAGATGGCTTCTCATCACCGGTGATTACTTCCCAACCGTACGGATCGTCGGCATCGAGGAAAACCTGCCAGGTGCCCATGTTGATCATTGGCTCGATGGTGAATACCATGCCCGGAACGAGCAGCATGCCCGTGCCTCTATGACCATAGTGAAGAACCTCAGGCTCTTCATGGAACTGGCAACCTACGCCATGACCGCAAAGATCGCGAACCACACCATAACCATACTTCTTGCAATGCTTCTCGATAGCATGACCGATATCACCTACGAACGAGTATGGCTTGGCAACCTCCATACCGATTTCCAGGCATTCCTTGGCTACGCGAACCAGCTGCTCCTTTTCAGGAGTAGTCTTGCCGCCAACGATGAACATACGGCTGGCGTCAGCGTAATAGCCATCTACGATGGTTGTCATGTCCACATTGATGATATCGCCCTCTTCGAGCACATCCTCTTCCTTAGGAATACCATGGCAAACCACTTCGTTGATAGAGGTACAAACGCTCTTAGGATAGCCTTCGTAATTGAGACACGCAGGAATGGCATTATGATCCTTGCAATACTGCATGCAGAGATCATCAATCTCCTGGGTGTTGATTCCCGGACGGATCATCTCGGCTACCGCATCAAGACAACCGGTGTTTACGACACCACTCTTGCGGATGCCTTCTATCTGTTCTGGAGTTTTAATCAAGTCACGGGTAGGAACAAGTTTACCCTTGTTTTCCCAAAACATTACCTGCTTGTCGAGCTCTGTAAGAGGCTGACCTGGCAAGCAATGCCATCTTTTCTTCTTAATCATTGTATTATGTATTTAATATTTGCGACTGCAAAAGTACATTTTTTATTGCAGAGCACAAAATAAAATGGCAATTATTTGCATTTTAGTGCAAATAATCACCACAAATAATTACTTCAAATGCTCGTAAATCTTATCGCACCAGTCTTCGCCATTCTGTGGACAATAAGTAAACAGTCCCAGTTCAGAGGCTGCACAGCAGTTACGGGGGCCATCATCAATAAACAGGCACTCCTCTGGCATAATCTTCTCCTGAGAAAGGACATAACGGAAGAAATTCTCATCCGGCTTCATATACTTTGCCTCATAGGAACGGTACATCGCATCGAAATAATCGCCGATAGGATGACCGTCGCCGGAGAACGCCTCGCTGTCTACCCAGGCAGAAACATAAGGGTTGGTATTGCTGAGCAAGATTACACGGTAGCCCTGCTTCTTAAGATTGCGGAGAGTAACCAGATTGCGTTCTGGAATTTCCTTCATGTAGCCCAGCCAGCAATGCTGCAGTTCCTCGAAGGTTACCTCGCGGCCAATCTTCTTGCACACTTCCCGACGGTATTCCTCCTCGGAAATCTTGCCCTCTTCCAGCTGACCGTTTAAGCCAACCTGTTTATAAGGGTCCATCTTCTCCGCAAACTCCTTCATACCCAACTCAATGAAACGTTTGCCTGCCTCATTCTCGTCGAGGGTGATGATGACACCCCCCATATCAAAAATCACAGTTTTAATCATATAATTATCCTAAAAACGTTGTATTCTTTATCTTGTCAGAACAGCTCCAGCTTGTTCTTTCTTGCCTCTGAGAGCGAGGCTATCTTAGCCTGCTCTTCGTGATAGTTCTGGCGAAGTTTCTCGTAGCGTTCCTTCAGTTCCGCCTCAAACTTAGGGCATTCAGCCTCGTTGAGGAAGCGGGCACATATTCCGGCATTGAGCGATGCGTCCTTCACCCAGATGACCGGTCCGTCATATTCAGGCGCAATCTTCAGAGCCACATGCAGTTCGCTCGTCGTTGCCCCACCTACCATGATAGGAATGCGCAAACCAGCTTTCTGCATTTCTCGGGCCACATGAACCATTTCTTCAAGCGAAGGGGTGATAAGTCCGCTCAAACCGATTGCGTCTACCTTTTCATCGATAGCTTTCTGTACAATCTGTTCGGCTGGAACCATGACACCTAAGTCGATAATTTCGTAATTGTTACATGACATAACCACGCAGACGATGTTCTTTCCGATATCATGAACATCGCCCTTCACGGTTGCCATCAGAATCTTGCCGGCAGTTGTTGCTCCACCCTGTTTTTCTGCCTCGATATGAGGCTGAAGGATAGAAACTGCCGATTTCATCGTGCGAGCCGTCTTGACAACCTGCGGCAAGAACATTTCGCCTTTTCCAAAAAGTTCGCCTACCAGGTTCATGCCGTCCATCAGAGGACCCTCAATTACGTTTACTGCATGAGGATATTTGGCAAGTGCTTCGTCAATATCCTGCTGCAGGAAATCGGTGATTCCCTTGCGCAGCGCATACTTCAGACGTTCTTCCACACTCTCCTTTCGCCATTCAGGAGCAGCCGGTTTCTTGGGAGCAACACCGCCTGCCTTAGCTGCAGCCTTGGCAGCATCAGCCTGGGCTTTTATCTCTGCCGCAAGCTCGATAAGTTCATCAGCTGCACCTTTTCTCCTATTCAGCACCACATCCTCGATGAGATGAAGTTGTTCTTCTGGAATCTTATTATAATCCATTCTGGCTTTGGCATTTACAATACCAAAGTCCATACCTACCTGCTGGGCATGATGCAGGAAAACACAATGGATAGCCTCACGGATATAAGTATTGCCACGGAATGAGAACGAGAGGTTGCTGACACCTCCGCTGACATGTGCGCCAGGCAGATTCTGATGAATCCACTCCGTTGCGCGGATGAACTCAACGGCATAATTATCATGCTCCTCCATACCGGTAGCTATGGCAAGTACGTTCGGGTCGAAGATGATATCGAACGGATTCATGCCCAACTTGTCTACCAGAAGATGATAAGCACGTTCTGCTATCTCGATGCGGCGCTCGAAAGTGGTAGCCTGACCAACCTCATCAAAACACATCACAACGACTGCCGCACCATAGCGCAACACATCGCGGGCATGAGAAAGGAATACTTCCTCACCCTCCTTCAAACTGATGGAATTGACAATACACTTGCCCTGGCAGCACTTCAAGCCAGCCACGATGACGTCCCATTTGGAAGAGTCGATCATCACCGGAACCTTCGCAATGTCTGGTTCGGCTGCAATCATATTCAGGAAATTAACCATCTCGGCTTTCGCATCGAGCAAACCATCGTCCATATTCACGTCAACGACAGCTGCTCCATCAGCCACTTGCTTTCTGGCAATACCGATGGCTTCTTCATAATTCTTTTCGTTAATCAAACGCAGGAACTTCCTGCTACCAGCTACGTTACAGCGTTCGCCCACATTGACGAACCGGCTGGCGTCAACCGGTAAATGTACGGAATCATCGACCTGCAGAAGGTCTAATCCCGAGAGCCACATATACTTAGGTTTCTCCACAACTTTGTGCGGTTTCTTACCCTCGGCTATACGGGCGTAATGAGCGATGAATTCAGGACTTGTACCGCAGCATCCGCCAATGATGTTCACGATTCCTTCATCGATGAATTCGGCTATTTGCGGAGCCATCGATTCGGCTGTCTCGTCATATTCGCCCATTTCGTTAGGCAAACCGGCATTAGGATGCGCACTAATATAATAAGGTGCAACCTGCGCCATGTGTTCGATGAAAGGCTTCATCTGAGGAGCACCAAAGGCGCAGTTCATGCCGACAGAGAAGATAGGATAAGGAGAAAGCGAAGCAAGGAAAGCATCTACGGTCTGACCGCTGAGCGTTCTGCCCGCCAGATCACTTACCGTAAGACTGATCATGACAGGCAACTCTACTCCATGTTTCTTCATCATGGTGAGCGCTGCATCTATCATCGCCTTGCAGTTGAGTGTATCGAAGATGGTTTCGATGAGAATCACGTCAGCACCGCCTTCGATAAGTCCGTCCACCTGTTCGCATACATCGGTGAAAAGTTCATCGTAGGTAATCTCGCGGGCGGCAGGATTGCTGACGTCCGGACTCATGGAGCAAGTCTTGTTGGTTGGTCCCACATCTCCTGCAACGAAGCGTGGTTTATCAGGCGTAGAAAACTTATCGCATTCGATACGTGCCAGTCGGGCACCCTCGAATGCCATTTCGCGGGCGCAGTTCTCCAGGTGATAATCAGCCTGCGAAATGCGCTGGCACGAAAAAGTATTCGCGGTAATAATATCGGCGCCAGCCTCCAGGTAGCGTCGGTAAATATCAGATATCACATCAGGACGAGTAATGTTGAGCATGTCGTTGTTGCCTTTCATCATACCCGGCAAATCGCGGAACCGCTCTCCTCTGAAGTCTTCTTCTGTAAGATTATACTTCTGAATCTCAGTACCCATGGCACCATCGAGAATCAGAATCTTCTCCTTCACAATCTCTCTTAAATTCATCATTGTCTAAAAGTGCTTGATTGCTCTATCCATCTCTCTTCTGTCTTCCTTCTCCTTCAGAGTCTGGCGCTTGTCATACTCCTTCTTTCCCTTACAGAGGGCTATATCCACCTTGGCTCTACCGTGATTATCGATAAAGATGAGGGTTGGAACAATGGTGAAACCAGGCTGCTTGCTGTCCTCTTCAAGACGGCGCAATTCGCGCTTGGTGAGAAGAAGCTTGCGGTCGCGGCGAGCCTCATGATTGCTGAAAGAACCATAAAAATAAGGAGAGATGTTCATTCCCTTGACCCAAAGTTCGCCCTGATAGAAATCGCAATAACAATCTACCAGCGAAGCCTTTCCGCCACGGATTGACTTAATCTCTGTTCCCGTAAGCACAATGCCTGCGGTATAAGTATCAACGAAGAAGTACTCGAACGAAGCCTTCTTGTTGCGTATCTGTATCGGACTCTTCTTACGGAGTTCCTGTTCTTGCTTGTTCATATATATAATAATGTATTATAAGTTTATAGTTTGACAATTTCGCAGAAATTGTCGATATGATCATCGATGTAGAAGGCAACCTTGCTGGTCCACTCTTCTTCGTTCTCAACGAACTCATCGTCAAAATCATCAAACTCAGGAAATTTTTCGTAGAGCGCCATAAACTCCTCATCGGTCAGATCACGCTCAATCTCCTCATGGTTTGTCTTATACAGGAAATGACTCTTCTTGATAAGTTTGGCGAGTTCTGTCAATCCCCAGTTTTTAAACGCCTTGTCGGTAGGGTTCTTCCAGAGGAAAGCACCGTAACCGTTATGTATGAGCTGAACCATTCCGCCATCCATCATCTCCTCATGCAGGATATCCCAAGCCAGAAGAGTAATCTGGTCGCTGTTGAGCTGTGCCATGGTTTCGGCAGTCAGTTCACCACCAATCGCTTCGCGGATAGCGTCCACGAAAGCCTTTACAAATTCATCCATGCCCGCCTCGGCAGCATGCTGAAGCTTGGCATCGTTTATCTTTACTTCGATCATAATCTACAAAATTGCAATTTTCAGTTTGCAAAGATACATGAAATTGTGCATAAACCCAAGAAAAAATCTAAATATTAGGTTAAAGAGTTAAAAAGAATACCCAATTTTAGGTATTTTCCGGATTTTTTTTGTACTTTTGTGCTCGGAATTGAGGTGATGGCACCGATGTTTCAGCAAAACAATATGAATTAAGTACAGAACTTTATACTTATAATATTCATTAATATAAAATTTAGCGAATATGATCTATTCTAAAGAAGTAGACAACATGTGCGTTGTCGCTAAGGGTCCTAACCACGGACCAGCTCCAATTCCTGAAGAGGGAAAATGGATTCAGGCAAAAGAGATCAAAGACATCTCTGGTTATACTCACGGTGTGGGTTGGTGTGCTCCTCAGCAGGGTGCTTGCAAGCTCTCTTTGAACATCAAGGAAGGCGTTATTCAGGAGGCTCTTGTTGAGACTATCGGTTGTACTGGTATGACTCACTCAGCTGCTATGGCTTCTGAGATTCTCCCAGGCAAGACTATTCTTGAGGCTTTGAACACTGACCTCGTATGCGATGCTATCAATACAGCTATGCGCGAACTCTTCCTCCAGATTGTTTACGGTCGTAGCCAGAGCGCTTTCTCTGAGGGCGGTCTCGTTATCGGTGCAGGTCTTGAGGACTTGGGTAAGGGTCTTCGTTCACAGACTGGTACTCTCTATGGTACTGTAGCTAAGGGTACACGTTACCTCGAGTTGACAGAGGGTTACATCACAAAGCAGTTCCTCGATAAGGACAGCCAGGTTTGTGGTTATGAGTATGTTCACCTCGGCAAGATGATGGAAGCTATCAAGAACGGTATGGACGCTAACGAGGCTGTCAAGAAGTTCACAGGTAGCTACGGTCGTACAACTGCTGAGCAGGGTGTTGTTAAAGCTATTGATCCACGTAAAGAATAATAAGGAGATACAGATATGATTAGAAAAGTAAGTTACGAAAGTCAGGAACGTCGCGAGAAGCAGGTTCTTGCTGCTCTTAATGCTAACGGTATCAAGAGCTTGGAAGAGGCTAATCAAATCTGCGAGGACGCAGGTGTTGACCCTTATCAGATGTGTGAAGATACTCAGCGTATCTGCTTCGAGAACGCTAAGTGGGCGTATGTAGCTGGTGCTGCTATCGCTATCAAGAAAGGTGTTAAGACTGCTGCTGATGCAGCTGAGGCTATCGGTATCGGTTTGCAGGCTTTCTGCATCCCAGGTTCTGTAGCTGACGACCGTAAGGTTGGTCTTGGTCACGGTAACTTGGCTGCTCGTTTGCTCCGTGAGGAGACTCAGTGCTTCGCTTTCTTGGCTGGTCACGAGTCTTTCGCTGCTGCTGAGGGTGCTATCAAGATTGCTGAGATGGCTAACAAGGTTCGCAAGAACCCATTGCGCGTTATCTTGAACGGTCTTGGTAAGGATGCTGCTCAGATTATCAGCCGCATCAACGGTTTCACATACGTACAGACAAAGTTCGACTACTATACAGGTGAGTTGAAGGTTGTTAACCGCATCGCTTACAGCGACGGTCCACGTGCTAAGGTTAACTGCTATGGCGCTGACGACGTTCGCGAGGGTGTTGCTATCAACTGGAGCGAGGATGTAGACGTATCAATCACTGGTAACTCTACAAACCCTACACGTTTCCAGCACCCAGTAGCTGGTACATACAAGAAGGAGCGTATTGCTGCTGGTAAGCCATACTTCTCAGTAGCTTCTGGTGGTGGTACAGGTCGTACTTTGCACCCAGATAACATGGCTGCTGGTCCTGCTTCTTACGGTATGACTGATACTATGGGTCGTATGCACTCAGACGCTCAGTTCGCAGGTTCTTCTTCAGTTCCTGCTCACGTAGAGATGATGGGCTTCCTCGGTATGGGTAACAACCCTATGGTAGGTGCTACTGTTGCTATTGCCGTAGCTATCGACCTCGCTATCAACAAGAAGTAATTTCTTTGAGATACAAAACATATAAAAGCCTTGAGAATCAGCTGATTCTCAAGGCTTTTTCTTAATTTATCCTACTGGAATAATCTTATATCTTACTGGAATAAAAAATTATCTCTCGGAGATATTTTTTTATCTTTCGGAGATATTCTTCTATCTTTCGGAGAAAATAATTTATCCTACAGTATTTCTATTCTTATCTAACCAGTTTTCTAATTTTCCTAAAACTAAACGATGTACTCATGAGTGCAATGATTACGCCAATCAGCCAGTAAAGCCAATCACGGTAACTGATAATGAAAACCAGGAACAACACCAGGAGCAGAATCAGAAGCTGAAAGATACAGAATCTGAGACCAAGAGTGGATAAACGATAACCATAAACGGCTCTGCTGAAAATCAAGACGGCTAAGGTCTCTATGGCATAAGCAACGGCAATACCCCCTCCTACTCCTCTCAATCCATCTAACTGATAACCAGCTATTTCACAGATTATCAGCAAGATAACACAAAAACTTTCCTGAATGAGAAAAAGTCTGGAATCGCCTCTTGACAACGGGAGATATTCTATCGGAAGATAAACGGCCTTGAACAACATGGCAACAGCAGCAAGCTGAGTCATCTGAAGCATCCCCATAAACTGGGCATTGTATAATATCGGAATAATGAGAGGCAGACCTAAAATGATAGCTGCAACGATAGGCCCCAGCAACAGGACATTCATCTCAAGCTGGCGGTTCACACAGAGATTGCGCTCTTTTACAGACTCCTCGTTTTTTCTGGAACCCGAAATGCCGGAGAGACGGGGATAAAAATCCTGATCCATGACCGAGAACACCATTCCCGCATAAACAAAGACAATCGTTATACCGGCATTGAAAAGTCCGACAACTTCCAGATCGCCTTGTTGGTTCAAAAAGGCACGAATCAGAAATTCGCATCCGCTATTCATCAAACCCGAAAGTACAAATGCCCCGCCAAGTCGCAAAAGTGGGAAACCTGCAACTAGCGTCATTTTTCGCATATTTACGCCCCACCGTACAACTCGTCGGGAATATCGAAAATTCAGAGCCCATTGCATAAATGCCAAAATGAACAGAACGGGCAGAATACCTCTCTCACCAAATATCCAATAAACCGGAACCGAAACCAAAAGCAGAAGAATAGCCAGAAGACTTGCCTGCATCGCCAACGCACGCAACTGTCCGGTAGCTTTCAGAATGGCAGTTTCACCTCCAGCCAGAATCGTGAAGAAAATGGTTGGTGCCAGGAGAATGAAATGTATCGTATGATTGCCCCAGGAAAAAGTAAACCCATTGAGTAACGGACCCAGAAGAACACAGACGATGGCTCCGAAAAATGCAGCAAGCAGACTATAGGTGCGTACAAGAAGAACCGCCCCGGCGATATCAGCCTTTTCGGACTGCGATTCATCTGCAGCATTTTCCTTTTCAGAAATAAATTTAACACCACTTGTAGGAATGCCGAAATTACACGCAGAACTGAGAACAGAAATCGTAGAGCTGAAAAGAGACAGCAGTCCCATTCCAGAAGGTCCGAGAAAGAGCGCCGTAAATTTATTGCGCAAAACTCCTACAAGAATTCCCAATCCTTGCACACTGCCAAACAATCCTGTATATTTCAGAATATGCGAATAACTGTTTTCCTTTTTATCACCCATAATCAAAAGAAACAAAAAAAGGTTGGATTTCCCGAAAGAGAAATTCAACCTTTATACTTTAAAATCTCAAAAGAAGATTCTGTCGAAGATTAAGCCTCAGCTGGAGCCTCCTCTGCAGGAGCTTCCTCAGCAGCCTTAGCCTCTGCCTCAGCAGCAGCTGCAGCAGCCTTCTTATCAGCTACCTTCTTAGCGATTGCCTCGTTCATCTTCTTCTCAGCCTCGAGCTCCTTAGCAGCAGCTTCCTTCTTTGCCTTAGCATCGCCCTCGCGAACAGCAGAAATCTTAGCGTCCTTGCTATTCTTCCAAGCGTCGAAACGCTTCTGAGCCTCAGCATCGTCGAATGCGCCCTTCTTAACGCCACCCTTGAGGTGCTTCATCAAGTAAACGCCCTCGCCCTTGAGGATGTTGCGAACTGTGTCTGTTGGCTGTGCACCTGTCTCTACCCAGTAGAGTGCGCGCTCGAAATTCAAATCTACAGTAGCTGGATTGGTATTAGGGTTGAAAGTACCAATCTTCTCAGTAAATTTACCATCACGTGGTGCTCTAACGTCAGCGATTACGATGCTGTAGAAAGCATAGCTTTTACGACCGCCGCGCTGCAATCTGATTTTTGTTGCCATTTTTAAATCTTAATTTTAATTTAATTTATAATGAGGTTTGAATTTTATGCTGCCATCTCGTGACAGCGGGTGCAAAATTACTACTTTTATTTGAATTGAGCAAACTTTTATCGATATTCAAATGCTTTTTTAGCATTTTTTATCTGATTCGGTCTGCTGCTTTCAAGAGTTTGATGTCATCGTTCACACCTTTCATTGCCATCCATTCGAATATGATTGCTACCAAAGGAAGGCAAGCGGCAAACTGAAACTTCATCGTTCCTTCTGCTTCAGGAACAGGAATCAAGCCCATGAACATCACGATATAATCTACATACCATAAACCTGCAAAAAGCATGGCAAGTGAACAGAGTGATTTCTGAAGCTTCAGATTCTTGTACAAAAAGATGTTTACCAATGCTATGATGGCTGAAACGGCGAGCAGAAGTAACAGAGGAACGCAAGTAGTTGAAATCTGCATTCCTGCCTCCCCTACCACTCCGAGATTATAAACCATAGTGTCTCCTCCCATCGTCTTAGCTGCGATGCTGGCGATAGGAAGGAAAAGACAGATAGCAATGGCGATGACAGCAAAGAGCAGAAATAATGTCTGTTTACGCTGTATCATATAGCTCTGGAATATTAAATTTCGCTCTCGTGAACCATTGGTGCAGATGTCTTGGTAGGATCGCGCCAATAAATATTGTTCTCAATAAACTCTTCTGTAGCGAGCAAAGTTGGCTTTGGCAACTTCTCGTAGTAGCGAGAGATTTCAATCTGTTCGCGGTTCTCAAAAACTTCCTCCAAAGAATCGTTATAAGAAGCAAACTCCTGAAGTTTCTTGCTCAACTCCTGCTTGATTTCGATAGAAATCTGATTAGCGCGCTTTGCAATGATAGCTACGCTCTCGTAGATATTATGGGTATCATCGCAGAGATCCATAATGTTGCGAGTTACTGTGTTTACTGGTGCCTTTGATTTTTTGAAATCCATAATTATAGTACTATTATTATTATATTGTTTTTACCTTATTATATATATGCTTTTTTTAATTGGCATTATTGCCAAGCTGGTCGAGAGCTGACTCCGGATGCTCTTTCTCGTACTGCTTGCACTTCTCAATATACTTCTCGGCAAGTGCACGGTCCTTTGAATCAGGATATTCGTTGATAAAGCCATAACACTCATCCTCAGCGTCCTGATAGCGCTCCAGCTGCTTTTTCTCGACACTCATCTTTGCCAGTTCGTATTTACCTTTCATGATGAGCGATGCAAACTCCTCGCGTCGGTTGCTGTAAGGATAATCCTTAAGCGCATTCTGTGCAGTTACGATACAAGCCTCATAATTGTTGCCTCCGCTGGTACAGTTGCCGAAATAGGTGCCCATATCAAAATAGAGCTTGGCACTCTTATACTCCTTCTCAACCAAGAGGTCCTGAAGAGCAAAAAGGCGGTTTGTAGCCTGCTGCTTGAGTCGGGCATCCGGATAAAGATCCAGGAACTCCTGGAAGGCTGCGATGGCAGTAATCGTGGTACTCTGGTCAAGACGAGGCTCTGGAGCATTCTGATACAGACTCTCTCCCACAAAGTACTTTGCATTTTCAGCAAACTTACCTTTAGGATAAGAAGAGTAATACTTCTTGAAATACTCTGCAGCAGTCTCATAATCCTTCATACCATACTCGGCCATAGCCAGCATGTACAAACATTCCTCACCCTCGGTAGAACCTTTCTTCATCGTTACCAGTTCCTGCAGAAGAGGAATGGCACGGGAATACTTGCCCTGGGCATAGCTCTGCTTGGCGTACTCATACTTATAAGTATAATCGCCTGATTTCAATACCTGGTTATATTCGTGGGCACAGCTCGACAAGAGCAATGCAACACACGATGCAATAAGAGTCAATTTTTTCATAATTCTCATTTTGAACTGCAAAGTTACTCATAATTTACTTATTATCAAAAGAAAAGATACATTTTTTCGTAAAAAATTAATCTTTATAACGATTAATGGCGTTTTTTTTGTAATTTTGCACCTTGAAACAGAACTTTTGAGAAGAAATCAGGAAGAAAATGGATTTTAAGATTACATCAAAATATAAGCCAACTGGCGACCAGCCACAAGCCATCAGGCAACTCACAGAGGGGGTGCTTGAAGGAGACCCTGCACAGGTGTTGTTGGGTGTAACCGGCTCGGGTAAAACCTTTACGGTGGCAAACGTGATTGCCAACGTGGGGAAGCCTACGCTCATCTTGAGCCACAACAAGACTCTTGCCGCCCAACTGTATCAGGAGATGAAGGGTTTCTTCCCTGAGAACGCTGTAGAATATTATGTTTCATACTACGACTATTATCAGCCGGAAGCTTATCTGCCAACGACTGATACATATATAGAAAAAGACCTCGCCATCAATGATGAAATAGACAAGTTGCGACTCGGTGCTGTTTCTGCCCTTCTCTCGGGCAGAAAGGATGTCATCGTTGTCTCATCCGTATCGTGCATCTATGGTATGGGCGGACCTGTGGCGATGCAGGAGAACATCATCAAGATTCATCGCGGGCAACGACTCGACAGAAATGAATTTCTGAGAAAACTCGTTGATGCACTTTACGTTAGAAATGACATAGAACTGCAACGTGGCAACTTTAGAGTGAAAGGCGAAACGGTTGACATCTTTATGGCTTACAGCGATCATGTTTTGCGCGTAACATGGTGGGACGATGAGATTGACAGTATCGAAGAAGTGGATTCGCTCACTTATCACCGCCTTGCCTCGTTCGAAGATTACGAGATTTATCCAGCCAACCTTTTCGTAACAACAAAAGAACAGCAGGAAAGTGCCATTCGCAGAATTCAGGACGACCTGGTTAAACAGGTAGAATTCTTCAAGAGTATTGGAGATGGAATCAAGGCACAGCGCATCAAGGAACGTGTAGAATATGATATGGAAATGATTAAGGAATTGGGCCACTGTTCGGGCATCGAGAACTATTCCCGCTATTTTGATGGCAGACACGAAGGCGAACGCCCGTATTGCCTGCTCGATTTCTTCCCTAAAGATTTCCTGCTTGTGGTTGACGAGAGCCATGTGAGCATCCCGCAGATTGGAGCCATGTATGGAGGCGACCGGGCACGAAAGAAGAACCTGGTAGAATATGGTTTCCGTTTGCCTGCAGCCTTCGATAACCGTCCGCTGAAGTTCGAGGAATTTCATGATCTCATTCCGCAGGCCATCTACGTAAGTGCAACTCCAGCAGACTATGAATTGAGAGAAGCCGAAGGCGTGGTTGTAGAACAGCTGATTCGTCCTACAGGACTCCTGGACCCGGAAATCGAAGTCCGTCCAAGTGAGAATCAGATAGATGATCTTCTGGATGAAATATTAACAAGAACACACCGCAACGAGCGAGTTCTGATTACGACTCTTACAAAGCGCATGGCAGAAGAACTCACCGAGTTCCTGCTCAACCACAACGTAAAGGCTGCCTATATCCACAGTGATGTGGCAACCTTAGACCGAGTAAAGATCATGAACGATCTCCGTGCAGGAGTATACGATGTACTGGTGGGTGTCAACCTGTTACGAGAAGGACTCGACTTGCCGGAAGTTTCGCTCGTAGCTATTCTCGATGCAGACAAGGAAGGCTTCCTTCGCAGTCACCGTTCTCTGACCCAGACAGCTGGCCGTGCTGCCCGAAATGTGAACGGCAAGGTAATCATGTATGCAGACAACATCACAGACAGCATGCAGAAAACGATAGATGAGACCGCCCGCCGCCGAAGCATCCAGTTGAAATACAATGCCGACCATGGCATTACTCCAAAACAGATTGTGAAAGCAATAACCTCAGCTCTGCCTACTAGCAAGGAAGAAGGAGCAAAGATTGTTCCGATGGGAGCCGAGGGTTCCAAGCCTCGCGTTTACGTGGAACCGGAAAGTGCAGCCTTCGTTGCCGACCCTATTGTTCGCAGTATGAGCAAGGAAGAATTGGAGAAGAGCATTGCCAATACTACGGCATTGATGAAGCAAGCTGCCAAAGACCTCGACTTCATGCAAGCTGCCCAATATCGCGATGAAATCATCCGATTGCAGAAGGAATTGGAAGAAAAGGGATAAATTCAAAAGAAATAACCATCAAAAAGAGGGTGTATCATAAATTAATGATTCACCCTCTTTTTGTTGGAATATTACTGATATGTTATCCAAGCTTATAACACACCCTCTTTTTATTTACCCAGCAGTTATTCATCTGTCAGTTATCTGCTATTCAAACGACAGCTTTTTCAGACGGGAACGTAACTGCTCCGCCTCGCTCTTTCTGATAGAAAGTTTGATGCTGCAAGTATTATCGAAAGTCTGATCCAGGATACGCGGATTCATATCTTTGACTATCCTCATCACATCATTCATCATCGGATAAGTAAAATCATAGGTTACTATTTCCTCTATCTGTTGCGTAACCTCCTCGCAATGAGCCAAAGCATCAATAGCAGCTTCACGATAGGCAACAATGAGTCCGCTGGTTCCCAATTTCACTCCTCCGAAATATCGGATGACGACAATTAAAATATCCGTCAATTCTGATTTCGTGATTTGGCCGAGGATTGGTTTTCCTGCCGTAGAAGAAGGTTCGCCATCATCATTGGCACGGAACTCTGTCCGTTCAGGACCTAGCATATATGCATAACAACAATGTCGGGCATCGTAATATTTCTTACGGTACCCGGCAACAATTTCCTTCACCTCGTCAACAGTTGTAACATGGTGAGCAAAGGCGAGAAACTTACTCCTTTTCTCGGTGTAATATCCCTCGCCTATCGTATCTGATATAGTCTTAAATTCGTCTATCATTAATCCAACTTGTGAATAATCAAACCGCTACGCAACTTAGGTTCAAACCAAGTTGCCTTAGGTGGCATAATCTTACCACTGTCAGCGATATCCATAATCTGCTGCATAGAAACCGGATGCAAAGCAAGTGCCATCTTCATCTCACCGCTATCCACACGACGTTTCAACTCACCTAGACCGCGAAGACCACCCACAAAATCGATGCGCTTATCAGAACGTAAATCCTTGATACCCAGAATTTCATCAAGAATCAGACGAGATGAAATATCCACATCGAGCACGCCGATTGGATCAGCATCGTCGTAAGTTCCTGGCTTGGCAAACAAACCGTACCATTTACCATCCAGATAGAGGAGGAAAGAATGGAGAGCAGCTGGTTTCAGAATATCCAAGCCAAACTGGCTGATAGCATCATCAATAGCCATCTTTTCATAGCAAGGTATGCCCTCTTCATCACCAGATACATTCACATTGATTGCATCAATATCTATCACCTCGAAGTTCTTTGTCAAAGCATCGAGGAACTGATCAGAAGTCAGACCATTCAAATCCTTCACAACTCGGTTATAATCGAGAATGGTAAGCTGACTTGCCTGGAAACAAACTGCCATAAAGTAGTTATATTCCTCCTTACCTGTATGATTAGGATTCTGCTTAGCTTTTTCTGCACCTACCAGAGCTGCTGCAGCAGAACGGTGATGACCGTCAGCAATATAAAGGCTAGGCATCTTGGCAAATTCCGCTGTAATTGTGGCAATATCCTGATCATCGCTTACAACCCAGAACTGATGGCGGAAACCATCAATTGGAGCTATGAAATCATACTCCGGCGTTGTTGCTGCATAACGCATCAGAAGTTCGTTAAGCACCTCATTATCAGGATAAGCGAAGAATACTGGTTCGATATTGGCATTGCATACACGCACATGCTTCATACGGTCTTCTTCCTTATCGCGGCGTGTCAGCTCATGTTTCTTGATGACACCCGTCATATAGTCGTTTACATACGCACCTACCACAAGACCATACTGAGTCTTGCCGTTCATAGTCTGTGCATAGATATAATACTGTTCCTTATCATCCTGTTTCAACCAGCCATTCTCCTGGAACTTTCTGAAGTTCTCTGCAGCGCTTTCATAAACGCGAGGATCGTACTCAGAAGTACCTGGTTCGAAATTGATTTCAGGTTTAATAATATGATAAAGGCTCTTCTCGTTATCGCCTGCCTCGGCACGTGCTTCCTCAGAATTGAGAACATCGTAAGGACGAGACTCAACTTGCTCAACGAGATTTTTAGGAGGTCTTACTCCCTTAAAAGGTTTTACTATTGCCATAATATTTCGTTTAAATTGACTAGTTTAATAAAAACATGAAAAGCCCATCAAGAGTGCTTCTGTGAAAAAGCACCCTTCATGAGCTATATGTATGGGGAGAATAATTACTTATTTACCTGGAATTTAGTGCATCCATCCTTAAAGAACGCATTGATCTGCTTAGCTGCAGCAATACCGGCATTGATATTTGCTTCAGCAGTCTGTGCACCCATCTTCTTAGGAGTTGAGAAGTAGCGACCCTCGAACTTGGCAAAGTCTGCATCAGCATCAGGCTTGATATCAGTGATGAACTTCAAGTCCTCACGCTCAGCAAGAAGTTTCAGGAGCTCAGGCTCATTGATAACCTCCTTACGCGCTGTATTGATGAGGATGCCACCCTTAGGCAACTGGTTTACAGTCTTGTAGTCGATGCTCTTGATAGTCTCTGGAGTAGCAGGGATATGAAGAGAAACAATGTCACAAGTCTGGAACAACTCATCCTGTGACTTTACAGCATGCACACCGGCAGCCTCAATAACATCAGCTGGGCAGAATGCATCGTAAGCAGCTACTTCCATGCCAAATCCCTTGGCGATGCGAGCCACATTTCGACCAACATTACCGAAAGCAAGAATACCCAGTTTCTTACCCTTCAACTCGCTGCCAGCCTTGCCGTTGTAGAAATTACGTACAGTAAAGACCAACAAGCCGAATACCAATTCAGCTACTGCATTAGAGTTCTGACCAGGAGTATTCTCAGCCACTACATTATGAGCAGTAGCAGCAGCAAGGTCGATGTTATCATAACCTGCACCAGCACGAACGATAATCTTCAGGTTCTTTGCTGCATCGAGCACCTCGGCATCAGCCTTGTCAGAGCGGATAATCATCGCGTCCACATCCTTCACTGCATCGAGAAGCTGAGCCTTCTCTGTATATTTTTCGAGCAGCACCAATTCGTTGCCTGCTCCCTCTATTTCTTTCTTAATGCCTTCCACAGCAGCCGCTGCGAATGGCTTTTCTGTTGCAACTAATACTTTCATACAAATTCAAAAATTAATGTTGTGCTTCAAAATCCTGCATGGCCTTGACGAGTGCCTGAACACCCTCCATGGTCTGTGCATTGTAGCAGCTGGCACGGAAACCACCCACTGAGCGGTGACCCTTGATACCTACCATGCCACGCTCTGTAGCGAAGTCGAGGAATGGCTTCTCCAACTCCTTGTACTCATCGTTCATCACGAAGCAGATGTTCATCAAAGAGCGGGATGCTTCTTCAACAGTACCCTTGAAGAGTTTGTTGCGGTCGATTTCAGCATAAAGAACTTCAGCACGTTCGTGAGCACGCTTATCAGCTGCCTCAACACCACCATTAGCCTTCAACCAGCGGAGATTCTCCATCAAGGTATAGATAGGAACAACAGGAGGAGTATTGAACATACTGCCCTTCTCAACGTGAGTACGATAATCGAGCATTGTAGGAAGCTCGCGAGGAGCCTTGCCGAGCATATCATCCTTTACGATGATAACGGTAACACCAGCCATAGAAAGATTCTTCTGAGCACCTGCATAGATGGCAGTATACTTAGAAACATCTACTGGACGGCTCATGATATCTGAAGACATATCAGAAATCAATGGTACGTTTACATCTGGATCTACACGGAGTTCAGTACCATATATAGTATTGTTGCTTGTCAAATGCAAGTAATCACAATCGGCTGGTACAGTGTTAGGAACCTGTGGATAGAAAGTGAAATTGGCGTCGGACGATGATGCGATCTCCACGACCTCACCAAAATGCTTCGCCTCTTTCATTGCCTTCTTAGCCCAAGTGCCAGAATTAATGTAGGCAGCCTTCTTGATGAGGAAGTTTGCTGGAATCTGCATAAACTGCAATGATGCACCACCACCAAGGAAGATTACGGAATAACCCTCAGGAATGTCAAGAAGCTCCTTGAATAAGGAGACTGCCTCATCAACTACTGGCTGGAAATCCTTAGCACGGTGGCTGATTTCCATCAATGAAAGACCTGAACCATTAAAATCCAAAATCTGCTTTGCTGTGTTCTCAATCACTTCGCGTGGAAGCATTGATGGACCTGCGTTAAAATTGTACTTCTTCATCTTTGTATAATTATTTAAGTTTTATACGATATAATCCTGTTAGCAGGAAAAATAAGTGCACAATACACCCATATAGGATACATAGTAAACCTTTGGATTGTATTTACGACTGCGAAATTACACTTTTTATTTGAAACTACCAAATTTTTCTGCACATTTTTAGCGTTTTGCGCAGATTTCTTTCATTTTGTTAGTCATTTTAGTATAATAACTGCATATTTATGTCTATTTTTACATTTATTATACATTAGCAAGCAACAGAGAAAAGATAGCAGCAGTTTGTCAACTACCTTACCTCTTCCACTATCGTTTTGACGCCTTTTATCTTTTCGCCCTTTACATTATTCAGTACGCTACGTAACTTCGTTCGGGAAATGGCAGCATAAGCATAACGGTCATTGACATCAATCTTACCAATTTCAGCCGACTGCAGCCCACCCTTCTTGCAAAGGAAGCCTAAGATGTCACCCTTGCTGATTTTATCCTTTTTGCCTTTACCTATATATATAGTAGCCATCTTAGGTTTGGCTGGCGCAGGAAGCTGATCAGCAGCAGGCATCTCGTAATCCTCAATTTCAGCATCCACATATTCCGGAATATGCTCTTCAGGACCTAACAGGAAGAAAGCCCTGCCCTGGGCTTCCCATCTTGCCGTACGCCCTACACGATGGATATAACCATCTTCACTTTCCGGCATGTGATAATGGATAATATTATCTATATCTGGAATATCAAGTCCGCGCGAAGCCAGATCCGTACTCACCAAGATATTGGCACTACCGTTGCTGAAACGATAGAGAGAAGCCTCGCGTTCTTTCTGTTCCAATCCACCATGGAAGAAAGAGGTTGAAAATCCCTGCTCCACCAGATATTTATTGGTGCGCTCTACACTGTCGCGATAATTGAGGAATACAATGGTACTCTGATCGCCTAAACTGCGTAGCAAAAGTGACAGACTCTCCAGTTTATCCTTTACCGGACTATCCACCTTATATATATGTACACGGTCAGGAACCTGATCTTCATTCACACGGTAATCTATCTTTTCTACCCTACCCATGTGTACGAAATGAGGAATCTCCTCCGCCTCGGTAGCAGAAAGCAGGAAATGTCGACGCAAGCCAGGCAAAGACTTGATCAGTCGGCTCATTTCGTCCTGGAAACCCATCTCCAGACACTTGTCAAACTCATCAATAATCAGGTATTTGATGTGATATGGAGAAAGATTTCCCTTATCCAGATGATCATTGAGACGGCCTGGAGTTCCAAATACAATCTGAGGACGAACCTGTTTCATCACGCGATGCTCATCCATCGTAGCACGACCACCATAGCAAGCCATCGCACGCAAACCGCTGCCCATATTCTTCAATACGTTAGCCGACTGCAAAGCGAGTTCCCGACCAGGAGTTACCACCACCGCCTGTGCCTCGTCATCAGTAGCATCTATAAGTTGGGTAAGAGGCAGAAGATAAGCCAGTGTCTTGCCACTACCTGTTGGCGAAAGTATCACCACATCCTTGTTCCCGTGCAAGATTGCCTGCATGGAATTCTGCTGCATATCATTGAGCTCAATGCCCAGTTTATCTAAAATTCTGTCTATCATAAATTTCTAATAATCAATTTCTAAAGAGAAGTATTCTTTTATTAAAGAGAAGTTTTCATAAATTCCTCATCATGAGGCCTTATTTCTTTTTCTGATTGAGCAGTTTGTCAATCTCATCAAACTCCTTACCCATGTTCAGGTTCAGATAGATGGTATATAGCGGCAAAGCCCACTGGTCCTGCATATCAGGCGCCATCGTTCTGTACTTCTGCAGATAAGGCATTGCACTCTTGTAAAGTCCGTCTATCACCTGATGCGTTTTGCGGGATTGCAGTGAATTCTTATCCATTTCAACCGCCTGATTGAAATAAGCCAAACCTATATTATAATAAGCACCAGCCAAAGAATCGTTCACGGCAAGTGCCTTTTTGCTCACTTCGATGCATTGCTTGAAATCACCCATATTCAGGAGAATGGTTCCCTTGGTAAAGAGATAGATATCATTGTCGGGAGCTATCGCCAGCGCCTTATCTGCTACGGCGAGTGCAGAATCGAGTTGGTTTTCCTGCGAATAATACTCTACCAGACGCGGGAAGAAGAACGGGAATTTCGGATCCCGCTCAAAACCTTCCTTCAAGGTCGAGAGATAGCGCGCAGTATCCTTCTCCAGTTTGTAAGTCTCAGCCAGATACTGTAACATATAGTTATAATGAGCCGTATCTTTTAGCGCCTCATAAGAATGATGAAGCGTAGCTTTGGTATCTTTCATCTTATATCCGGCATATACAGCCCAATAAGCTGCCGAAGAAAGATATTTGTCTTTCTGGGCATACTTATAAGATTGGAACATCGGTGCAGTACTGCACTCTATGTACTGGTCAAAGAACTGATAAGCCTCCTTGTATTTCTGCTTCCTGATAAACCAGGTTCCTCCGTTATAGAGGTTCGGACGTATCCTGTTCAAATATTCAGAATGAGACTTACGGAAATCAAACTCACATTTTCCTTTCTTGTTAGGAATCATCTCAACGGAATCAAGTCCTTGGGCTATAACGAAGAGCTGTCGGGTTGCATTGAAGAGTTGGGCTGTATCATACGCCTGTTTGAGGTAGAGTTTCTCATTACCCTGTTCATACTGCTTCTTCACAGCATCGAAGAGAATATTCCAAATTTTCTTGTTATTCCGGTTGGCAGAATCCGTCAGGAGTTTACGCATACTGGATTCGGCCTTCGCCAAATCCTTGCCAGCCTTTACCAGATCTTTGGCTGCAGAAATCTCCTTCTTCTGTGCCTGCAACCCTAATGGCGCCAACAGAAGAAAAGCTATCTGTAAAACCCATAAGTTTCTGAATATCTGTATTTTCATATTAATCTTCTAAATTAAAACTTTCATTTATTTCCATACTCATAATAATACCAGTAGGTATTTCCATAAGTATCCCGAAGAGCATTCTGCTTTTCTGTCTCATTAGCATATTTGTGATCCATCTGCTGGAAATCCTCAAAGTCTGTATCCATCACATTATCGTGATAAACGATACTTGGATTACTGCGGCGATGCGTATAAAGAACCAACGCTTCCTTATAATGAACAGGCAGTTTGCCCGAAGTTACTTTATAATGTTTCTGCACCTCTGCTACGAACTTGTCTAGTTGCTTGTCCAGCAAGAGTGCACAAAGCTGATAGTCAACAGGCAGACGATACTTGAGATGATGTTTAACCATCCATGCCGAAGGTTTCTGCATCCATTTTGGCGCCTTCCACATCATAGCCTTCACGGTTACGCTATCCGGCATCATCGCCTTACTTCCACCTACCAGCGGATAAGTAAAGAGACGGCTGCCCAGCTCGCCTGTTTCGTTGAGACAGGCTATACGGAGCATCGTCAGCGAAGAATCTGTTTTCAGAGATTTTTCACCTACTTCCAAAGCTTTTTCATACTGTTTTTCTTTCATCAGATATTCCATGCGCATACGTTCATGAAACAGCCGATCATTGCTAGCAACAAAGTTGACAAGCAATATCATCACCAGCATCTGGAGCAGATTCACCCACATATAGCGGGAGAACCAGCCGTTGCTGTGAGGCTCTGTTTCTATCGGCTCCAATTGGCGGGCTATCCATATCAATCCGCCCCATAGAATCAGACAGAGTGGCAAGATAATCCACCACGCCCCCAGCGAATGATAACGGTCGATATCAACGGGAATATCGGTAATCATCGTCAGGATGAGGAACGAAGGGAAATAAGTAAGCCCGTGGAAACGGCGTTTCACACGGGTTACCGCGTACACTCCCACTTGCAGCAGATAGAGTACGAGCGTGATAAGCAGTGGAGCCAGCGTGTAACTGTAGTTGGTCAAACCGCCAGAGAAAACATGCTGAGCCACTGCCAGTACGTCTGCCTGGTAAAATGCCAGGTAGACGTAGGTAAATGTGATAAAGATGATAGCACAGGCGATTTGCATCTTCGCAGTACTACTCCTTTTATTTTTCATAAATCAATCTATTAATTTTTCTTCAGCACCAAAGCTGTACGAGCTGGCAGATAAAGTTTCAGCCACTCCTTACGGTCTTTCACATAAAGTGGATCGTAATTAGTCAGATGCGTCATCGTGTCATCATTCAAGCCATTACCGCCAAAATCCTTGCTGTCAGAATCAAGCACTACGCTGTAGGAACCGGTTGGAACCAGGAAGCCATAGTCGGTGAAAGAGCGGGTTGGCGAGAAGTTAAACACGAAGAGCAGATCGCCACGCATAAAGGCGAGAACCTGATCGCCATCATTATGCCAGATTTCTACAACTGGTGTCTTGTTAAAATTCTTTTCGCTTGTAATCGTCTTGAGCATTTCTCGGTCGAAATCTCCAAGATAGTGGTAGCAGAGTTCATGATTATCTACCAGATTCCACTGTCTGCGGGCATATTTATGGCTCCAGCCATTACCCTCGCGAGGGAAATCGATCCACTCTGGGTGACCGAACTCATTACCCATGAAGTTGAGATAACCGCCATTGATTGTAGAGGCGGTAACCAGACGGATCATCTTATGCAGAGCAATACCACGATGAGCCATTTCGTTTTCATCGCCCTTCTTGAAATGCCAGTACATATCGGCATCAATCAGACGGAAGATGATGGTTTTATCGCCCACCAATGCCTGGTCATGACTCTCACAATAAGAGATGGTTTTCTCATCCGAACGGCGGTTCTTTACCTCCCAGAAGATGCTGGATGGTTTCCAGTCTTCATCCTTCTGTTCCTTGATGGTCTTGATCCAATAATCTGGAATATTCATCGCCATGCGATAGTCAAAACCATAACCGCCATCCTCAAACTTGGCTGCCAGGCCCGGCATTCCGCTCACCTCTTCGGCAATCGTAATGGCATGCTTGTTAACCTCATGAATCAGACAGTTGGCAAGGGTAAGATAGCAGATGGCATTATCATCCTCATGACCATTGAAATAATCTCCGTAGTTGCAGAATGCCTCACCCAGACCATGACTATAATAGAGCATGGATGTTACACCATCAAAACGGAATCCGTCGAAATGGAACTCATTGAGCCAATACTTGCAGTTGCTCAACAGGAAGTGGATGACTTCATCCTTTCCATAGTCGAAGCAGAGACTGTCCCAAGCCGGATGCTCATGACGGTCGCCAGGATAGAAATACTGGTTAGGATCGCCAGCGAGATTCCCCAGTCCTTCCACCTCGTTCTTTACGGCATGAGAGTGAACGATGTCCATGATGACGGCAATACCATTCTGGTGAGCTGTATCAATGAGATCCTTCAACTCTTCAGGAGTTCCGAAGCGGCTACTTGCAGCAAAGAAACTGCTTACATGATAGCCGAAGGAGCCATAATACGGATGCTCCTGGATAGCCATAATCTGAATGCAGTTGTAACCATCCTTGATGATACGTGGCAACACATTCTCCTTAAATTCTGTATAAGTGCCAACCTTCTCAGCATCCTGTGCCATACCGATATGACATTCATAGATGAGCAGAGGTGCCACATTTGGTCTGAAGGTTTTCTTCTTCCATTTATATGGTTCCGGATTCCAAACCTGAGCAGAGAAAATCTTAGTCTGGTCGTCCTGTACTACGCGCTGTGCCCATGCAGGAATACGCTCGCCTTCACCACCTTCCCAATGAACTTTCATCTTGAAGAGATCGCCATGTTTCATCGCTTTCTCCGGAAGTTTGAGTTCCCAGTTGCCGGTATTCTTTATTCTTTTGACACGATACTTTTCGGTTTCCTGCCAGTTGTTGAAGTCACCTATCAGATAGATGTCTGTAGCATTAGGTGCCCACTCACGGAACACCCATCCACGGGCAGTCTTATGCAGTCCGAAATACTCGTATCCATTGGCAAAATCGCTCAATGTCTGTTTGCCGTTATTAGTCAGCTGACCGAGTTTCCAAAGTGCATGGTCGTGTCGGCCCTTGATGGCATCCTCATAGTCTGCCAGATATGGGTCGTTCTTCACGAGTCCGATATGCTTTACCACAGCCTTCGCTGCCTTTTTTGCAACTGGTTTCTTTGCAGTTGCCTTTTTAGTTGCAGCCTTCTGGGCTGTAGTTTTCTTTTCTGTTGCCATATATCATGATTTTAGATGGTTACTCTATATTTTTATTCTTTAATTATATCTTGAAGAATTTTTCTTCTTTAATTTTTAATCTTGAAGATAGCCTTGTGGATATCACCGTTACCGATGCATGGCTGATGACCGTCTTGTGGCCAGAAAATGGCAAACTGACCTGGCTTGCAGGTAACGAGCGTCTGCGCTTTCACACCAGGATACTTGGTTACATCCTTAGCCTCGTTATATTCCACTTCAGGAAGATCAGCAAGAGGAGTATAGCCATAAGTCTCATCGTTGTCTAGAGGAATCTGAATATCAATCATCTTGCGATGTGTTTCAAGCACAGCATCTTCCTCGCTCTTTCCATGAGCTGTCGTTATGTTGACAAAGAGGTCACCCTCCTTGATTAAATGCTTACCGTCCTCCAATTTAAAGAGGTCATTATCTTTGATAAACTTCACAACATCAGCGAAGAGCGGATTGAGAGAAACGTATTTCTCCAGATTGTCTAAAGTATCTACTACCATAATTCTAGTTTAAGCATTGAGATTTGAACATTTACTTTTAACTTTGAGATTTGAAAACAGAACATTCAACATTCAATATTCAACATTATATTATGTTCTTTTTTCTCATTATTTAAAATATAAAGGTTCTCTATCTCGTTATTTATAATTTCTTTGTATTTTTCTAATTTTCTGAAGAGATTAGTCTTCAAATCGTTTGCCGTTTTCGTAGGCTCCCTTGGCTGTAACCTGTCCGTTGCGGTCTTTTTCTACAAATCTTCCGTCACGCACATCGTTACGGTAGGTTCCTTCGAAACGCTTACCGTTTTTATCTTCTTCTATGCAAGGTCCCTGACGCTTACCTTTGTGATAGGCACCCTTGAATCTTCTGCCATCAGCATAATGAATCACGACATTACCATCAACCAGACCGTTCTTGAACTCACCTTCAAACACGTCGCCGTTCTTCTTGGTCAGTTTGCCCCTGCCGTTCTGCAGATCATCCCTCCAGTCGCCTACATAGATATCGCCATTCTTCCAGATGAAGGTACCCTGACCGGTACGCAGGCCATCCTTAAACTGTCCGTTATACTTGGCGCCCTTTGCAGAGCGGAAGATGCCTATACCCGTGCGTTCTCCCTGCACATAATCGCCTTCATAAATGTCGCCATTATGAAATTTATAGATACCCTTTCCGTCCTGGATATCATCCTTCCAGTCGCCGATATACACATCGCCATCAGCATATTTGAAAGTACCTTTTCCTGAGCGCTGGTTGTCTAGCCACTGACCGTCATAAGTAGTTCCGTCTCCCCAATTGAAGAAGCCGTTTCCATTCTTCATATCGTTCATCCACTGGCCTTTATACTGTGCGCCATTGGCATAAGTATAAACGCCGCGTCCCTGACGCTTGTCCTTATACCAGTCGCCGTCATATTTATCACCATTATAATAGAACATGACGCCATGACCATGCTGGTAATCGCGGAACCAGAGGCCTACATATTTGTTGTTGTTCTGGAAATAGTAGGTACCCTTACCATGCTGCTGGTCCTGCATCCACTGTCCCTCATACTTTTCGCCATCACTGAAGGTATAAACGCCATAACCTTCGCGCTTACCTTTCATATAAGAGCCTTCGTAGGTATCCCCATTCTTATAGATGGTAGTACCTTTTCCCTGCGGCTTTCCGCTCACCATTTCGCCTTTAAACTGACCTCCGTCACGGGTGATGCAAGAGCCTAGCGAAATCTTCTGGGCTGAGGCATCAACCGATGCCATAGCCAAAGCCAAGGCAAGGAAAAAACACTTGCTCCGACAGGACAATTTGGTATGTTGTTTCTTATTGTATTTCATATTCTACAGTTATAGTCTGACTTATCAATCTCCAAAATTACGGTTTTTTCCTCAAATAGCCAAATAGATTAAACAAATTTAAGGTAAAATCATGAAAATAGATTTTTATCTGAAAAAATCTGCAGCTTGACACAATAAACAAACACAATTTTCGTTTTTTACGGAAATCGAGAATAAAATCACTAAAACAGTAAAATTATGATTTTAAATTGCGCCATCATAGATGAAGATCCGGAAGCTTTGCAACTCCTGGAACAGTATATAGAGAAAACTCCGACCCTGCATTTGATCGGAGCCTACAAAAGTGCGATAGATGCTGTAGACGGCATCCATCACAACCATCTCGACATACTTTTTCTCGCCATCCACATGCAGCAGATCAGCGGTCTGGAATTTGCAAAGGTTGTACCCAAGAACGTGAAGATTGTCTTCACCACCGCATTCAAGGAGTATGCCATCGAAGCCTACAAAGTGAATGCATTCGACTATCTGCTCAAGCCCATCACCTACGATGATTTTATGGGATCATGCCAGAAAGTCTTCGAAAGCTACATGCAGGACGATAACTACAACCCTATCAAGCGCGACGGTTTTCTGGTGGTAAAACGAGATTACAAATGCGTAAGAATCCCGATAGATGATATTCTGTTTGTTGACTGCGACAAAGACTACATCCGTTTCCATCTTGAGGGCAGGCCTAACATCAGAACCCTGGGCAACCTCAAACAGTTGGAAGAAAGGCTGCCAAGAGAGAAATTCAAGCGTGTACACCGTTCGTTCCTTGCCAACATGACAAAGTTCGATACGGTAGACCAGCAGCACATTACCTATGGCGACCAGAGCATTCCGATATCAGAAACCTACTTTGAATTTATCAAGAAATATCTGGAAGACCATTCTCTATGATGGTCTTCCAGATAGTTTTATCCTACCTTTCTTATAATATCTGCAAGGGTGATGATACCAGGATAGAAGCTCCATGCGCCAACAGAAAATCGTGATCTCTGAATCCCCACAGCACTGAGATACAAGGCATTCCGCTGTTCTTCGCCGTCATCACATCCACATCGCTGTCGCCGATATAAACCGCCCTGTCTCTATCCGCATGCAGCTGTCGCAAGGCTTCGTTTACGGTATCTGGAGCCGGTTTTTTCTTGATATTCTCCCGCTCTCCTATCGCCACATCTACCAGATCGCCGAAGAAATGGCGGCAGATTTCCTGGGTAGCTGCATAAAACTTGTTGCTTACCACCGCAATGTTCTTTCCTCTGTTTTTCAGTTCCTCCAGCATCTCCATCACGTCAGGATAAGGCTTTGTGTTATCCATATTATGTACCATATAATGCTTGCGGAAATCCTGCAGGGTTTTCTCAAACTTCTCATTCTCCAATCCTCCCGGCACGGCACGTTCCATAAGTTTCTTCACCCCGTTTCCTACAAACATGCGTACTTCCTCCAGCGTACGTTCAGGCATCCCGTTCAGCTTCAGCGCATAATTGCAGCTTGCAGCCAGGTCGTGGAGAGAAGAAATCAGGGTTCCGTCAAGATCGAAGATATAGGTATCGAAATTGAACTGGGCATGAACCGGAACCCTCTTGATGCGGAACTCACCGCCGTGTAGCACATAAACATCCTGATGGTATACGCGGATTTCACCCTGAGGAGTTCCCTGTCCACCAGCCTGTTCATTACCCGAAATGCCAAAGATTCTGTTATCCCCAAATTCCCATCTCTTCAGTTTCTGGGTCTGTGCATCAATCACCACATATTTATATTCTATCGGCTCATCGATAGCCTGCACATTCACAGATATTTCCCAGTCCTTGCCATGATTGTTCTGCATCTTCAGGAAATGAGCCGGATTCCATTTGCCCAGCGTAGGATGATTTCCCAACAGAGCTACAGCCTCACCCTCATAGAGTTTCGGGGCATGAATCTTGAAGATGATAGTACGGTCGAAGAGAGGCAGACGCGCTGGCTTGACATCAGTAAACTTTACCTGCTGCAATACGAAGGCATTTTTTTCCACGTAAGGATTATCCTCCTCCAGCCAATAGTCCTGAAAATAGAAATTCTTACTCTCATCAAAAACATATTGGCGGGCAGAAGCGAGCGATTCCCTACGCAGCACCTTTCCCTCAGCATCTTTCACGCAGTAGCAGTAAGCTACAGCTACGAAAGGGTGATGGCGGTTCTGCCTTGACGCCATTTCCACCTCCCAGTGATAACCGTCCCGGGTGGTCATCGGCAAGTCCATCGTATCTTGATAGCCGTCAGCGGCGGCAAAAGTTAATTCTACATGCAGGGCATGACCCCACTTGGCAGCATACGCTATCGAAAACTTCATTTTCATAATCCTTTTATAATAATGTGCCCGAAAGCACCGATACACATGTTGATTCTCAATGTCAAGTGCAAAGGTAACAAAAAAGCAGACACAACGGATAAAGAAAGATGACAATTAACCTATTTTAAATTCCTATACTTTGCTATTTCCCATTTTTACTGTACTTTTGCACCCGAAAAATTACAAACAAGAAGAATATGAAAAAGAAAAAATCATTTTCTAAGCTCTATCTGTATGGTGCTATAGGCTGCATCGCAGTCATCGCCATCGTGGGCTACATCTATTGTTTCTCTTCCTTCTCGAAGAGCAGCAACACCGAGTATGTTTACATCGACAGCGATGATAACATCGACTCTGTATACAACAAGCTCCGCCCATTTGCCAAGAGTATTCCGTTCCAGGCATTCAAGACCCTGACCCTCCATTCCGGCTATGCCGATCATATCCGCACCGGCAGATACGCCATTGCTCCGGGCGATGGTGCCCTCAAGACATGGCGCCACATGAAGAACGGTTTGCAGGAACCGGTTAGCCTTACCATCCCTTCGGTACGCACGCTCGACAAACTCTCTGATGAGATTGGTAAGAAGATGATGTTTGGCAGCAACGACCTCTACCATGCCCTGCGCGACGAGAGCGTCTGTCAGAAATACGGTTACGATACTGCCACCATCGCCTGCATGTTCGTACCTAACACCTACGATCTCTACTGGAACATCTCGGTAGATAAATTTCTGGAGCGCATGAAGAAAGAAAGCGACAAGTTCTGGAACTTTGAGCGCACCGAAAAGGCAAAGGCTATGAAGCTGACACCGGTTGAAATCATCACCCTTGCCAGCATCGTGGACGAAGAAACAGCCAACAACGGTGAGAAACCGATGATAGCCGGCATGTATTACAACCGTCTGATGCTTCGCAATACCGAATATCCAGAGGGAATGCCATTGCAGGCCGATCCTACCATTAAATATGCGTGGCAGCGATTCGACCTCAAGCGCATCTACAACAACCTCCTGTCTATCAAGAGCCCGTATAATACCTACAAGAACCCAGGTTTGCCACCGGGGCCTATCCGTATTCCGAGCGTAGCTGGTATCGATGCCGTCCTCAACCATGTGCATCACGATTACCTCTACATGTGTGCCAAGGAGGATTTCAGCGGCACTCATAATTTTGCCCGCACTTACAATGAGCACCTGCAGAATGCAGCCAAATATTCTAAGGCACTCAACGAAAGAGGTATCAAGTAAGATAAGGAAACAAGAAAGGTAAAAATGAGTCAGAAAACTTGCAAAGCGTTAGTGATTTTACAAGTTTTCTGACTTTTTATTTGGTAGTCTAACAAAATAGTTGTAAATTTGCAGCCGAAAACTTACCAATTTAAAATAAGGAATAAATACATGAACAGAACGATTATTACAGTAGTGGGCAAGGATACCGTTGGTATCATCGCCAAGGTATGTACCTATTTGGCAGAGAACAGTATCAACATCTTGGATATCTCTCAAACCATCGTACAGGAGTATTTCAACATGATGATGATCGTAGACATGGGCAAGATGCAGAAAACTTTCGAGGAAGTAGCCGATGAACTCACCAATGTTGGTAAGGCTATGGGCGTGCAGATCAAATGCCAGCGCGAGGAAATTTTCAATATGATGCACAGAATTTAAAAAGCAAACAATATGATCAATATATCTGAGGTTATCGAAACCAATAAGATGATAGAGCAGGAGAATTTCGATGTGCGTACCATCACCATGGGTATCAACCTTTTGGATTGCGCATCTACCGATCTCGATGAGCTCTGTCAGAACATTCATAATAAGATTACACGTCTGGCAAAGAACCTTGTGAAGACCGGCGAAGAAATCTCCAAGGAGTTTGGTGTGCCTATCGTCAACAAGCGTATCTCCATCACTCCTATCTCGCTGGTAGGCGGTTCTGCCTGCAAGACTACCGACGATTACGTGAAGATTGCAAAGACCCTCGACCAGTGTGCCAAGGAGCTCGGTGTCAACTTCCTGGGCGGCTATTCTGCCATCGTAAGCAAGGGTATGAGCAAGAGCGATGAGCTCCTTATCCGTTCTATCCCTCAGGCGATGGCACAGACCGATTTCGTCTGCAGCTCAGTCAATGTGGGTTCTACCAAGACCGGTATCAACATGGACGCCGTCCGACTGATGGGCGAAATCGTAAAGGATACAGCCGAGGCAACCAAGGACAGAGGTTCTCTGGGTTGCGCCAAGCTTGTTGTTCTCTGCAATGCGCCAGACGACAATCCGTTCATGGCTGGTGCCTTCCATGGTGTTTCTGAGGCCGATGCGGTAGTGAGTGTCGGTGTCAGCGGTCCTGGCGTTGTAAAGTATGCATTGGAGAAGGTAAAGGGCGAAAGCTTCGAGGTTCTTTGCGAAACCATCAAGCGCACCGCCTTCAAGATTACCCGTGTAGGTCAGTTGGTAGCCAAGGAGGCTTCACGCCGTCTGAACGTACCTTTCGGCATCATCGACCTTTCATTGGCTCCTACCCCAGCTATCGGTGATAGTGTAGCCGATATTCTCGAGCTCATCGGTCTTGAGCATGCCGGTGCTCCTGGTACCACAGCAGCTCTTGCACTCTTGAACGATCAGGTTAAGAAGGGCGGTATCATGGCTTCTTCTTATGTAGGTGGTTTGAGCGGTGCCTTCATCCCTGTCAGCGAAGACCAGGGTATGATCAACGCTGTAGAGGCTGGTGCGCTGACCATCGAGAAGCTTGAGGCGATGACTTGTGTCTGCTCAGTAGGTTTGGATATGATTGCCATCCCTGGCGATACTCCAGCCACCACCATTTCCGGTGTCATTGCCGACGAGGCTGCCATCGGTATGGTTAACCAGAAGACTACTGCCGTACGTATCATCCCTGTTGTGGGCATGAAGGTAGGCGACAATGTAGATTTTGGCGGTTTGCTCGGTCATGCTCCAATCATGCCTGTAAACCCATTCAGTTGCGAGGCATTCGTAAACCGTGCCGGTCGTATTCCGGCTCCAATCCACAGTTTCAAGAATTAAACTTTTTTGATTCAAAATACCAATCCCCCATCCTGCTTTCTCAAGCGGGCTGGGGGATTTTTTCATTGTATAATCACTTATCTATCTTCTAAAGCTTCATCATGGCAAAACATAGGTGGATAGATACTCAGAAAAATCAACTACAGATATTTAAATCCAATCCTTAAATAAGACGGAAGCTCCCCCAAAAGTCAAAAGAATCGGGAAAAAGAAAAATAAAGGGTGAGACTTCTCCCACCCTTTATCTGATATTATAAAAAAAGTTTGTCTAAAGTAAATTACAAACGTTTAAAGTTTTTTCATCTCTTCTTTCCATGCAGAATAAGCCTCGAGATAAGCAGAACGGTTAGCCTCATCAGGATCTATGACTGCAAGTTTCTTCAATGAAGCAAAAGCCTCATTATGATCCTTATAGATACCGGCACCAATACCAGCACCCTTAGCAGCACCTGCACTACCATCTGTCTCATAAAGTTCGATAGTAGCACCACTCACACCCGCCAAGGTATCTCGGAACAACGGACTGAGGAACATATTAGCCTTACCTGCATGAATATTCTTGATATCCATACCCATCTGCTGCATGATTTCCATTCCATAGCAGAAACTGAAGACGATACCCTCTTGTGCTGCACGAACAATATGAGCACGATTATGCTTATTAAAGCTGATGCCACGAATAGAACAACCAACTTCCTTATTCTCTAATACACGCTCAGCTCCATTACCAAATGGGATAATCTTAACACCATCACTACCTATTGGCACAGAAGCTGCAAGATCATTCATATCCGCATAGCTTACATCTGGAGTGATATTTCGATGAACCCACGCATTCAAGATACCTGTTCCATTGATACACAACAATACACCAAGACGGTCAAGGTCTGTAGTATAATTAGCATGAGCAAAAGTATTGACACGGCTCTTTGGATCATAGTTAACATCACCCAATACGCCATATACAACTCCTGATGTACCTGCAGTACTTGCAATTTCACCCGGATTGAACACATTCAGACTCACAGCATTATTTGGCTGGTCACCCGCACGATAAGATATTGGTGTACCTTCTTTCAGACCAAGTTCTTCAGCTGCCGCTTTAATTACTACACTCTGTACAGAGAAAGTAGGAACAATATCAGCCAGAATGCTTTCATCGAAGCCAAAGTAATCAAGCAGGAATTTAGCAGGCTTTTTCTGGTTGAAGTCCCACATCATACCTTCAGAAAGACCACTGATAGTAGTCTTAACTTCACCTGAAAGTTTCATTGCCAGATAATCACCAGGAAGCATAATCTTATCAATCTTATCAAACAGTTCCGGTTCATTATCCTTTACCCAAGCAAGTTTAGATGCAGTAAAGTTTCCAGGAGAATTGAGCAGATTACGCAAGCAGAAATTCTCACCTAAATCATGAAAAGCCTTCTCGCCATAAGGTACGGCACGAGAGTCGCACCAAATGATACTAGGACGCAAAACTTGCTGATTCTTATCAACACAAACCAAGCCATGCATCTGGTACGAGATACCAATTGCAAGGATATCTTCACCCTTGGCACCAGATTCTGCCATGATTTTCCTGAGCGCCAGCTTAGCATTATCCCACCACATCTGAGGATCCTGCTCTGCCCAACCGGTCTTTACAGCCATAATGGGTGCTTCATGATCCGGATAGAATGCAGAAGCTACGATTTCTCCATTGTCAACATCAGTAAGCGAAGCCTTTACAGAACTTGAGCCTACGTCAAAACCTAATAAATATCTACTAGCCATAGTTTATTCGTTTATATGTTTATTATTTAACTTTTATCAGTTTTTATAAAGTCTACATATATTATACGAACATACTACAACATTCCCCTCATAAAAAAAATAATTTAGAACATATTCTCATCAAAAAGACTTTGAGGAGCACTATCGTCAGCCTTACTCTCCTCTTCATTACTATTTTCTAATACAGAAGAAGAAAAATTAAGCATCAGTTGCTGTACGGCCTTTGAATCAAAATTAACATGATATACACCATACCCCTTACCTTTTTCTATAAGCGATTGTGGGTCTTTAGCGCATCTGGTGAGATATTGCGTAACATAGCTATGAACATCCTTGTAATTCAGAGGTGTAAAAATCGAATTACAGGAATTATATACATGACGAGCTATTTTTTCTACTTTCAACCCTTTTGCACCCGCAGCCAAAAGAACATTGAATATCTCCTGATCAAGTTTCATATAATAATCATAACATTCGTCCTCTTTCAAGAGAGAAGACACAAAAAGAAAAAACCGCGGTTACTCACTTACAAGCAACCGCGGCTCTTTGAAAAATAAACCTTATTTAAGCGAGAGCAACCTTGTTGTCCTCATCCTTAATCTTACCCTCTTTGAAGAGCCAACCGATACCAAGGATTACATCCTCTGTACTGATCTTAGCAGCCTTAGCAATTTCTGCTACTGTGAGAGCCTTTTCTGAAGCTGCCAATGCCTGATATACATCACCAGCTCTAAAACCTGCGTTCTCTGCGTTCAAGTAAAGAACGTCCTTCTTTGCTGCAGGAGCCTTCTTTGCTACTGGAGCCTTCTTTGCTGCTGGCTTCTTTGCAGCAGTCTTAGTTGTCGCTTTCTTTTCTACCATGTTTTAAGAATTTTATGATTCTATTGAGCCTCATTTCGTCAGCTCAACCTTAATATCTGCTGCAAATTTATAACTTTTATTTCGAAATAGTGTTAGAAAAACAGAAAAAACTACTACTTATAAACAAAAGTGCTGCATTTCTTGATTTACGTCAAGAAGCGCAGCACTTTATTTACTAAAAATCAATTACTTATTATAAATCATTGAATTTTTCTCAAGGCATTTTACACATACTCTTTTATGGAGTGAATACCTTCGTTTCTCTATTTTTATTCAGCCTTCAAATCAAGTTTGATTTCCAATTCATCCAACTGCTTAGGGTCAAGTTCAGAAGGAGCATCGAGCATAACATCTCGACCTGAGTTGTTCTTTGGGAAGGCAATACAATCGCGAATACTGTCAAGACCAGCCATAATGCTGACGAAACGGTCCAAACCGAAAGCAAGACCTGCGTGAGGTGGTGCACCATACTTGAAAGCATTCATCAAGAAACCGAACTGGGCCTCAGCACGTTCTGGAGTAAAGCCGAGAACCTCGAACATCTTCTCCTGCAACTGAGTATCATGGATACGGAGAGAACCTCCACCTACTTCGATACCATTGCAAACAAAGTCGTATGCCTTGGCACGAACCTGCTCAGGATGCTCATCGAGCAATGGTATATCATCAGGATTTGGCATAGTGAATGGATGGTGCGTAGCCATCAGGCGCTGCTCCTCATCACTCCACTCAAAGAGAGGGAAGTCAATAATCCAAAGACACTTGAATACGTTCTTATCACGAAGACCAAGACGGTCACCCATTTCCAAACGCAAAGAGCAAAGTTGAATGCGTGTCTTGTTAGCATTATCACCGCTCAAAATCAAAACGAGGTCACCATCCTTGGCTCCCATTACGGTCTTGATTTCAGCAAGTTCCTCTGGAGAATAGAACTTATCTATGCTACTCTTTACGGTACCATCAGCATTATACTTGATATATACCAATCCTTTGGCACCGACCTGAGGACGCTTAACAAAATCGGTCAATTCGTTCAACTGCTTACGGCTATAATCAGCACAACCTGGAACACAGATACCGCCAATATACTTAGCCTCATCGAATACAGAGAAATTACCCTTACCTGTGAAAGCATCTTTCAACTCAACAAATTCCATACCGAAGCGCAAGTCTGGCTTATCGCTACCGAAACGGCGCATAGCATCGTGCCAGGTCATCTGCTCCAATTTAGGAAGTTCTACACCACGAATCTCCTTAAACAAATGGCGAGCCATTTCCTCGAAAAGGTTGATGACATCATCCTGATCAACAAAACTCATTTCACAGTCAACCTGTGTAAACTCTGGCTGACGGTCAGCACGAAGATCCTCATCACGGAAGCACTTGGCAATCTGGAAATAGCGGTCGAAGCCAGCAACCATCAAGAGCTGCTTTAAAGTCTGAGGACTCTGTGGAAGAGCGTAGAACTGACCTGGATTCATACGGGAAGGAACAACAAAGTCGCGGGCTCCCTCTGGTGTACTACCAATAAGAACAGGAGTTTCAACCTCCATGAAGTTCTGTGCATCGAGGAAGTTACGAATCAAGATGCACATACGATGACGCAACTCCAGATTTTTGCGCACTGCAGGACGACGCAAATCAAGATAACGATACTTCATACGGATATCATCACCACCATCAGTATTATCTTCGATAGTGAAAGGAGGGGTCTGACTCTGAGAGAGGACATTGAGTTCCTTCACCAGGATTTCGATGTCACCAGTATCCATTTTAGGATTCTTGCTCTGTCGTTCACTTACTACACCCTTTATTTGAATGCAGAATTCACGACCTAGCTTGTTAGCTGCATCACACAAGTCTTTGTTGTCAGCCTCATTGAAGACCAACTGTGTGATACCATAACGGTCGCGCAAATCGACGAATGTCATACCACCCATCTTTCTTGAGCGCTGTACCCAACCGGCAAGTGTCACTTCCTTGCCGGCATCAGAGAGACGTAACTCTCCACACGTATTACTTCTGTACATACCTTATTATATTATATTATTATTTTCCAAAGTGCAAAAGTACAACAAATAACGGAAAGGACAAAATAAAATCGCGAAAATATTATTAAAAATATCTTCGCGACCCTATTAATGTGACCAAAAGTCACATAAATACATATTAAATAGTTTTATCTCTACTTTTTTAGAGATTTATTTCTTCATCCGTCTGAATGCCTGCCGATGGAACCGTTCCTCTGCCTTGATGACACTGAACACCTTATTAGGTGGCAAGATGGTCATAAATCTAGAATGATACTCTTGCTGCAACTGTTTCAGCTGAATATCCAACTCATCCTGTCTTCTGATAGCTTCGGCACATGCCTCATTATCATTCGGATTCACATGACGGAATCGGCGCATTTCATCGAATATCATACGCATTTTCTTACCCATCTGTCTATATACCGGGAAGAATTTAGCAGCTTCTCTCGGCGTAAGACAGGCATTAGTCGTAATAAACTGTTCTAGTTCTGCCTGAAACCTTTTAGGATCAAATCCATCATGATGTTTTCTACCCTGAGGCTGTGAAGCAAGTGAAACCAGGCTAATCATCAGCATAGCTAAAAGCGCAAGAAACCTATGTTGCATTATCTTTCTCATACCTTATCTTTTTTTTATCTTTATCTGTAGACAAAAAGAAATACTACCATTAATTTTCTGCAATCAGCGATGCATAGATAGTTTCATTATCCATCATCGTATAATCGGCCATCTCATTAAAAGTAGCATCTTCATTATTATTCACAGCAGCTTTCTGAACCATATGATCCACATGTGCCATAGCAGGCTTACTGCTTCCCGTATATTTCAGCGCCAGTACCGAACCACCTCCCATCACAGCCAAAACAGCAACAGCTGCCGCAATCTTTCGAATCGGCATACGCTGCCATAAGCTAGGCTGCATGTGAATGATGCGGGGTTCCTGCTCCGGCAAATTTGCCATCACCCTATCCGTCAGCTGGTCGAAATAACCAGCCGGCACCTGGAAATGGTTTTTCTTACCAAAACGGCTATTCAATATATTGTCTTCTTTTAACATATTCCTCATTCCTTTCTTTTATACTTTATTAAATAGACGAAAACTAACCGAAAAGGTTTAATCCTTACGATTGAAAAAATCGGTTATTTTTTTTACAGCAAGATGATAGGATGCCTTCAAAGCTCCTTCACTTGTTGACAGCACCTTACTCATCTCTGAATATTTCATATTATCATAATATTTTAGAGTGAAAACTGTGCGCTGAACATCAGGCAGTAGGGCTACAGCCTCTTGCAGTTCTGCCTGAATCTGGTCACCATCAAAATAGTCATCGGCAAGAAGACGTGAAGCCAAGCCCGGCTCGTCTTCGGTACTGACATTTACCATCTGCTTTTTGCGTCTCAAGAAATCAAGCGCTTCGTTAATTGCTATACGGTAAAGCCATGTTGAGAGCGAAGACTTTCCCTGAAACGAATCCAGATTGGTCCAAGCCTTGACAAAGGCATTCTGCAACACATCATCAGCATCATCATGATCTAAAACAATATGGCGAACCTTCCAATACAACGGCTCGCTATACTGACTTACCAGTACAGCAAAGCCTTCGCGTTGGGTCTTAGGATCCCTAATCATCGCCAAGAGTTCTTTATCGTTTATCATTGCTTTTACAAATGTGTTGTTTATAGATATTTTCTCAACATATCGAATATTACCGCATCAAATCCATACACATCAGAATATTCAGCTATTCTGCCTCCTGCTAACGGATAGAGTGTATAATAGGTTATGAAGAGAGGAACTTGAGGATTAACCTTTACGTTATTCACAACAAGTTTTTTATTGGCCAGCGAATCTGCTGTCATCGAATAGTATATCTTTTCCTTCTGTTTCTCGTTTTTGTCAGCCAATAGAAAGACAGCGAAATCGTACGGTTTTTCTATTCTGATACATCCATGCGATACTCCTCTATCCTCTTGTCCAAACACGCCCTTACTGTTAGTATCATGCAGGAAGACCGAGAAATTATTATCAAAACGGAAGATGATTCTTCCCAGAGCATTCCCCTTTCCGCCCCGCTGGGCGATGCCATAAGCACCAGAAATAAGCATAGATCGAGTTACTCTGTTTAAGTCAACCTCCTTACCTGTTGCCACTTCCCTTACATAGTAGTTACGCGCGCGAAAGTAGCCATGATTGCCCACCCGGTGTATCATATCATGGAGAACGATACTACGGGGAACAAACCATTGAGGATTCAACTCCATACGTTTGATATGACTGTTCAATATCGGGGTTTTGGTTTTACTGGCTCCACATCCTATGCGCATCGAGAGCGTATCCTGATGATCAATAGCCATCAGATGGAACGATGGTATATTGACAACCACATATTTTTCGTGTTGCCAGGGATTATCATACTGTCTCCAGCGGCAACGTTCCATGTTGCAGAGAATTTTGATTCTCATCGCCTTGCCCAGTCCTCCAGCCTTCAATTTTTCCAACAGTTGATAATAGAAAGGATTCTTAGGCTGAACTTCTTTCAGGAAGGAAACCACCGAGTCGCATCTAACCATTTGCATAGCCTTCTGATAGAACGCATCATTTGCATGAGCCATTTTTACATCAAACAGACCTCTGAACCTAACGGGTCTCTTGATACTATCATAAGGATTGGGAGCAAGAGTATCTAAACGATTGAAAACAAAACTAGGATTCATAAATCCAAAATTCTGCCCCATCGTATATCTGAAGTAAGCTTTGGTCAAGCGATACTCCAGTCGGGCTATCACTTGATTTATCTGATTATCAGCTGAATCTAGATTTAAATCTCGTAACCTGTCAATATCTCGGGCAATAGCATCCACATAGAACCGACGTTTATCAAATCCCATATCCGCTACAGTACGCAGGCAAGTCACCAGGGAGTCAGCCTGACAATTTACCCCATGACGTGTAATCCAAAGCAGATTACCTTCATTCAGATAATAGCGACGGGTATGCAAATCAGCAGCATGTCGGTCTTTATCATTTCGCATGATGCTGTCTATCAGATTCCTTACCGCCCTCGAATTGATAGCATAGGCAGAAGAACGCAAATCCTGATAATCATCTAACGATAATTGGAAATTGCTGTTTGGCACCCTGTCGTGGCAAGAACAGAACATCAAACAACAAGAAATGATAAGTAACGAAAAATGAAAGACTTTCACTTTCTGATTAAAGTTAAACGGCATTCTAAGGCCTCTATAGTACTATTAATGCTTTACGCAAATTTTGCGCGTAAAGGTATTCCCCACCTTTACAATATAGATACCATCAGCCAATGGCAAGTTTACGCGCTTGTCATTACCTTCTATGCGGAAGGTCTTGATAGTAACACCTGCCACATTATATATTCTCACCACTTGCCCGCTAGCGCCTGTGATATGCATCACGCCCCCAGCATAGTTCAAGTTGATATCTGCCACATCAAGGTCTGCCCATTCTATGTTTCCCTCGTTGGCCATAGCATCCGAAGGAACAGAAAGTGCTAACATTGCAATTGTCAATATTGAAAGTAAAGTCCGTTTCATATATTTTCAAGTTTCGTTAAACCAATAGTTCTTTCTGCAAAGATATATAAAAAAAAGGAAACTTACCGTCTTCCCGACGATAAGTTTCCCAAAAATTAGCTTTTTTAACCTTTCAGAGGAAAAAAGAAGCCAATTCACATTATTTTCTAAAACAACCAACACTTTACATGATGCCATCAGCGCGAAGTTTCTGCTGCCATTTCCAAGCAGAAGCCAACACATCTTCAAGCTTAGCCTCAGCCTTCCAGCCGAGTACCTTGTTCGCCTTGGTGCAATCACCCCAAATTTTCTCAATATCGCCCTCTCTTCGTGGACCATACTTCCAATTCAGTTTCACACCTGTAGCTTTTTCAAAAGTCTCAACAATTTCGAGAGTTGAGTTTCCATTACCTGTACCGATATTGAAATATTCGATAGGCTCAGTCTCCTTATCAAGAACACGTGCCATAGCAGCTACATGTGCCTTAGCCAAGTCTACAACATAAATATAGTCGCGGATACAGGTTCCATCAGGAGTATCATAATCATTACCAAAGATAGTGAGTTCCTTGCGGATACCCATAGCTGTCTGAGTAACGTATGGAATCAGATTGTTTGGCACACCATTTGGCAACTCACCAATCTCAGCAGAAGGATGTGCACCTATAGGATTGAAATATCTCAATACAATGCTCTTGATGGCTGCACCACTATGGATATAATCAGCTATGATCTGCTCATTAATCTCCTTAGTATTGCCATAAGGTGAAGTAGCCTTCTGATGAGGAGCCTCTTCTGTTACAGGCAAATTCTCAAGCTTCGGCTGACCATAAACGGTACAAGAAGAAGAGAAGATGATACCCTTAACCTGATACTTTGGCATAAGTTCCAGGAGATTGATGAGCGATACGATATTGTTGCGATAATACAACAATGGTTTCTGTACGCTCTCGCCTACTGCCTTGCTTGCAGCAAAGTGAATGATACCCTTAATATCAGGATACTTCTGGAATACAGCCTCGGTAGCAGCCTTGTCGCGCAAGTCAACCTGTTCAAAAGCAGGGCGGATACCAGTAATCTTTTCGATACCATCGAGTACTTCAATCTTTGAGTTTGAGAGATCATCTACGATAACAACATTGTAGCCTGCCTGCTGCAACTCTACTGTAGTATGGCTACCTATGAAGCCTGTACCACCAGTAACAAGAATAGTTTGTTTCATAATCAAATATAGTTAGTTTGAAGAATTATTATATTTCTTCTGCAAAAGTACTGCAAAAATCTGAAAAAGCAGAAAGATTTTTCAAAAAAAATACTTTTTTCCTTTGTTTTATCTATTATTTATACTATCTTTGCAAAAGATAAATAGTAAAAAGGCTCTAAGAAAATGGAAAAAAACATGAAACATTATAATATAGAACAAGACATGAGATATTTGCAGTTGCTCTCTCAGTCGTTCCCTACTATAGCAGAGGCGAGCACCGAGATTATCAACCTGCAAGCCATCCTCAACCTGCCAAAGGGTACCGAGCATTTCCTTGCCGACATCCATGGTGAGTATGAGGCCTTCCTGCATGTACTGAAAAATGCATCAGGAAATATCAAGCGTAAGGTGAACGAACTCTTTGGCAATACCCTTCGCGAACAGGAGAAGCGAGAACTCTGCTCTCTTATTTACTATCCTGAGCAGAAACTGGAACTCGTCAAGCAGAACGAACCCGACATCAACGACTGGTATCACATCACCCTGCACCAGTTGGTGGCTGTATGCCGTGATGTTTCCAGCAAATATACCCGAAGCAAGGTGCGCAAATCGCTGCCATGCGATTTCTCGTATATTATCCAGGAGCTTTTGCACGAGCATACTGAAGATCATGACAAGACAGCCTATGTCAATGTTATTGTTGATACGATTATCAGCACAGGCAGAGCCGATGATTTCATCATCGCTATAGCCAACGTCATCCAGCGCCTGGCTATCGACCAGCTCCATATTCTGGGCGATATCTACGATAGAGGTCCAGGAGCCCACATCATCTTGGACAAGATGCGCCGCTACCACAGTTGGGACATCCAGTGGGGTAATCACGATGTACTATGGATGGGAGCAGCTGCCGGCAATGATGCCTGCATCTGTAATGTGATCCGTCTCTCCCTGCGATACGCCAACCTCTCGACATTGGAAGAAGGCTATGGCATCAACCTCGTACCACTCGCTACTTTTGCGATGGAAACCTACAAGGAGGATGATTGCAAAGAATTTCTGCCTAAGCTCAGCGGAGGTGCAGCGGCAATGGATGAAAAGACCCAGCGGCTCACCTCTCAGATGCACAAGGCTATAGCCATCATACAGTTTAAATTAGAGAGCCAGCTTTTCAAGAAGCATCCGGAATGGAAGATGAAAGACCGTTGTCTTTTTGACCATATCGATTACAGGAAAGGCAAGGTAGAGATTGACGGAAAAGAGTATGACATGACCTCATGCCACTTCCCTACCATCGATCCGGACAATCCAGACAAGCTATCTGAAGAAGAGGAAATTCTGATTCAGAAACTGCATCATTCGTTTATGGTCTGCGAGAAGCTGCACAAGCATATCAACGTTATGCTGCAGCATGGTTGCATGTACGCTATCTTCAACAACAACCTGCTTTTCCATGCTTCCTGTCCGCTCAACGAAGATGGTTCATTAAAAGAGGTAGAAATATATCCTGGCAAGAAATTCAGCGGCAGAGCCCTGATGCATCATACGGGCATGCAGATACGCACAGCTTTCCAATCAGATTCTGATCCGAATGAAAAGGAATATGCCATCGATTATTTCATCTACCTATGGTGCGGTCCTGACAGTCCGCTCTTCGACAAGAGTAAGATGGCCACCTTCGAGCGCTATTTCATTACCGATAAGGAGACTCATAAAGAAGAGAAGGGATACTACTTCCTGCTGCGCGATAACGAACAGGTTATCGACCATATTATGGATGAGTTTGGGGTAACCGGTCCTAACCGCCATATCATCAATGGGCACGTGCCCGTTCGCACAACCAAGGGCGAGAACCCTATCAAGGCAAACGGCAAGCTGATGGTTATCGATGGAGGTTTCTCTAAAGCCTACCACAACGAGACTGGCATTGCCGGCTACACCTTAGTATATCACTCCCGCGGATTTCAGCTGGTCCAGCACGAGCCATTTACGAGTATGGAAGATGCCATCAAGCGAGGTACCGACATCAAGAGTACCACACAGATTGTAGAAATGTCGAACCGCCGAATGCTGGTAGCCGACACTGATATAGGTTGCGAACTCCGTAAGCAGATAGAAGACCTGAAGGAGCTTCTCTATGCTTACCGACATGGTTTCATCAAGGAATCAGAAAGGAAGAAGTAAGAAACCGAGCATACCCCAAAAGCCCCCGGTGCTACATGCATCGAGGGCTTTTTTCAGAATTTTCTGAACCGCAATCTCAGGGCTTTACTCTTCAGTTGCATCTTACCTCCGGTCATTACCTCCTTGGCAAAATGCTCATTCAGATGATTGATGCCACAGCTACGCAAAGAATCATTCATTTCTGTTAAAAGCACATCGCCTCCATAATCTTCATGCCATTTATTACGATAAACAGATGTAATCAGCAAACTGTCGGAGGTTTGCTCAAAACGAAGATAAAATCCTCTACCAGCCTCGAAGCGATCATAATCAGCAACCTGAATCAACTTATACTGGCAGCCCCAGAACACACGCTTATCTGCAAAGTTACAAGTACCCCCTGTAGCTAAAGTATCTACCTGCTCCAGATGCCAGAAACCATCCAAATCACCATTCTGGCTTGTTTCTACCTCACATGAGCTTAGAGTGAGCATCATAACAGCAAGGGAAAGCACTCCTATAATCTTTTTCATATTTTCTATCTTATCGATTATTATTTTCTTTTCGTCAGCAAACCTCTTTTGCTGATGGTTATCTGCATACCGGCATTATGTCCCAGCATCTTTTCGCTACCGAAATCCATCGCATAGCCTGCCTTCAACTGCCATTGATGCGGGAAATCGTAATGACCCTCTACCAGAAAACTTACATTATGATGCTTTTTTGTAAACGGGTTGCTATATGTACCCCAACCTTTCTGATAGGTGCCTAATATACGATAGCCCAACCGCTGTGTAGGTTGACCATCAAAGCCCAGATGATAAGCTATGAAACGGTTGTTTCTGATATCAATATATCCGTCGTTATTATAAATAGGCGAACGGTAGAGTGGATTTCCTATCACCTGGCCCCAATGCTGCCATCCAGGATAGATGCTATGGTTATAATAATCATCAGTACCCGCTATATGGTCTGCGATACCCGATGTACGGTCATGATTGTACGGACCACTCTGATATTTGGTATAGAGATACTCCAGCACCACATTTTTCAGCCAGCGCGAATACTTCAGATTCAGTTCGAAGCCCAGCATGATATCCTTCAGCGAATACATGAAGAAACGGCGTTTTACTTTCTTATTCCAGTCTGCGCCCTCACCATATCCATTATAGTCGAGGAGAAACATCTGGCTGTGATCTTCGAAATAATGATCGGCATAGATGGCAGCTTTCCAACTGTCAGTGTCATAATTGATACGCATCAGCCAACTGCCCAACTGGTTGCCGGCAACATTGGCATAAGCCCCTTCTCCTGCATCAGAGCCCGTTGCCGACAGCGCATGCCAGAAGCCTTTCAGATTTTTCTCGGTAGGAATCTGTACCATACTGTCACCTATTGGACGATATGCATTGCCACCAAACTGAGCAACCATTTCCAAGCCCATTTCTATGCTGAGCGGACAGAAAGCATTTTCGTTTCCAATACGCAAGAAACCAGCCTTGCTGTGATAGAGCATGTGGTCACAATATTTAGTCTGCCGTTTCGTAAAATCATGCTGCCAGCCATCATCCGTAGTCATACCATAAGCCAGATGACCTTTCAGTTGCAGCCAGCCTCTACCAAACGGAAGCGTCCAATATTCAGGAAGCGCCAGACGAACCTGAGGTATCGGACGGGCATTGATACCCAGACACTGGCTACCACTGGAGAGCGACTGGTTTTTTAGCTCCATCGGATATTCCTTGGCACCTGCAGTCAGCACACCATAAAGCCAGCGGGCCTCCACATAAGCCTGCTGCACCACTACATGGCTGGTATAGTTTACCGGTACTGCCACATCTACTCCATATCCTACAGCCCAGCGGCGAGCAGAATCTGCAGAAAGCGGACGAACCAGACTACCTCTGAGATAGCCGTTATTCTTCTCTAAAGAACTTAAACCATGTTTGTTTGCGTTAAGCCACAATGGGGTTTTACCTTTCGAAAACGACCCTTGCATCTCAACACCATATTGTATATCTTCCCGAAGATCTATCTTCTCCGTGCCATCCCCCTCCTGCCACATATACTGTGCCATAGATGGGGCTGCCAGACTGCAAAGGGCAAAACATACACCTACCTTTATCTTATTCATAATTAAATCTATACTTTCAAGATAAAAACGTAATTATCTCTATTATATTGTATATATTCAGAAAAATAAAAAAAGAGCAACACTTGCCTCTCATTTTTTGAGAACAAGCATTGCTCTTTTGATTGAATTATCGTTTTATCCGAAGTTATCATACATGATGCTCTCAGGATCTACTCCGAGAGAATCCAGATAATCTGTTACTGTCTTGATCAGCATTGGAGGTCCGCAGAGATAGTACTCGCAATCCTCTGGTGCCT
>JAJXAL010000108.1:0-12246 GCA_021628325.1 Segatella copri
AATCATTTTCCATCAGTTTTCCACCTTTCTGTGTCTACTTTTTGAGGGGCAGCACAGGATGCTCATCCATCCAGCCTTTCATGGCCATTGACGACTATTCTGCTACCGTGTTGACTGAGGAGCAAAGAGAGCAGTTTCTTGCCCTCTCAGATGACTTGCCCGGCTTGCTTGAAAGGTTGGATGCAAGGAAACATGTTCGAGACAAGGAAAATAACTTGACAGAGGTATTGTCGGAGTATTTCCTTAAATCATATCTATCATCAATGTTATAATTGCAATCAAATGATTAAGACATTAAGCGACTACAATCTTTTAGAGAGCGAGGAATGGAAGGATTCCATCAATACGCTCTTCCTGGAGTTGCGCAGCAAGCTCCCGGAATTCTTTAAGGAGGTTCCTCTACCTACGATTCCTCATGAGGATTACGTGGAAGTTGTCATACCTGCTTCAAAACAGGTTATGATGGAGGATTTGGTAGAGTGGTTGGAGAAGAAACTTGGGCTTCACATCCTCTATGCCAGCAAGCAGAACTATGGCAAGCTGTTAAAGGCGGCAGCTTATTCCACATCGGTGCCCTTTGTATTCCACTATTGCATCAAGCCTAAGGCTGCCAGCTCTGATAAGTGGCGCAACTTCTATAGTTTCCTGTCTGCCCGAATGCCTTGGCTGAAAAGGAAGGCGCTTGCCGTAAAGGCATGGATCTCCTATGTATATCACAAGATGTATAGAAGTGACAACGGAAGAAAATTCTTTACATTGGTTCTTGTCATTTGTATGCTGGTGTTTCAGGTGGTGGATTTTCATGCAGCCAAGGAAGCCTGTTCGTTTCAGGTGGAATGGGCTACCAAAGGGAAGGCTTTGAGCCTTACACCTTATGATATAGGATTGCCTGGCATTGATGGTGAGGTTGAACTGGGTCCTAAGTCGTTCATGGAGAACATCCTTTATCCGTTTCAGACCTCTCTCTGGGTTTACATGGTGGCTTTGATGATGACGTTGCTGCTGTTTTCCTATAGGCTTGCCGACAGGGTGTTGGTTGGAATTTATGGGAGCAGGTGCTTGCAAATTCTCCTTGCCTCTCTTGCTGTTGTGGTGGCAGTGGTTGATTGTGGACGTGCCTTCCTGATGGGTGAGCTGATCTTTATCCTACTCATGTCCTGGTGGATAGCCTCTCTTCAGCCCTCTTTCCTGGAAGATGGGCACGATGGATAAATATCATTTTCGGCTTCGGTCAGGTGCCCTGCCATATCAGGAAAACTGCTTCTGTCGAAGGCTCGTTTTCCAGGGGCGCTTGCGCCAGAAACCGCACTTTTTTACATCAGGGGGGAGCCTAATCCCCGGTTTCATGGCTAACGCTTTGAAACACGGAGGCTTACCTGCCAATTTCTTGGCGACTTCGTGCGGCAAGCCGAGGTAAGCGATTAGGCTTAGGGAAAGTCCCTAAGAACCCTTTAGTTCCTGCTGACAAACAATGGAAGTTATGGCAAAACAAGTACTCGACATTAGAGCCGGAAAAGGCATGACAACCTCTCAGAGCAATGAGTTTCTGCGCAATGCTAATGGTGGCGAGAGGTTGAAGCGTTGGAGCGGCAACTATGATTCTACTCGCGAGCACCTGAATTTTGAGATTAAGAAAGGTGGGGTGATTGGTGAGGTGGACAAGAAAACATCTGTCCCCAAAAGAATCAAGATTCTAGAGCGTGGTGATAGAATTTCTGAAACCGGAGCCCGGCATCGTTCCACGGAGGAATACCACGCAGAGCTTCGGGAAAAATTAATGAGTGAGAATGAGCAGCTATCTCAAACCATCGAGGGGCAGCAGACTGTCATCAGGGAGCAGCGCGCTACTTTGAGTGGCTTGGAGAAAGACATCAAACATGCCACTGCCAGGTTCAAGGCCCTTCAGACCATGATTGCCAATTTGGAGTCTAAGAAGGATCGGTTGTTGGAGGAGGTTGAGCAACTCAAGCGAGACCGTGATTCCGGAAAGATTAGTGCCGAAGAGGCAAAGATCAGGCTTGATAGGATTCAGAAGGAAGTGCCTCTTCTCAGCAAGGCCACCGTTAAGGAAATGCAGCAAATGGGGTATATGATGATAGCCACCGATGCCAAGCACCAGGTAGCCAAATATCATGAGTTCCTCTCTTCGCTTCCTTTTGAACAGAGGCAAGTGGCAAGGCAGACAGGAGACATTCTCTTTGATGGTTCCATAGCAGAGACCATCATGGATAATGCCGTTCAGGTGACTTCCATTGCCGCTGAACTATCTAAGCTTTACCCACCAGAAGTAAGACAGGAAGTAGGCTAAATGATGAAAGTTTTTATCGTCTAGCCTATCTTCTTTGCCTTATATTCATATTATCATTGGTTTACATGTAATGAGGAAAACGGTTTCGTTGTTCTGATAATTTTACAATTCTTGCTTTTCTATCCATTTTAATATCTAAGGGATGTTTGAGGTTTAGTAGTCAGTAAAGTGTAAATCAATGTTTAGCATACCTCCTTTATCCATGCAAAACTCCCCACATAGCTTGTTTGAATAGCTATGTGGGGAGTCCTTTTGCCAGTTGCTTGTGCTATGCAGCTTGAGTCTTAGGTGAGATGCCTATGTTTGCTTCCATTCGCTCTTTGATGGACTTGAGTCCTTCATACTCGAAATAGATTGGTCCTTCTGGAGTATCAACACTGAATCCGTCGCTAGTCTCTTTTAAGTCTAATGCGTAAGTCTTGTCCTTGTAGATAACGTTGAAGATTGCTATGCTCACTTTTGAGCAGTCCATTCTTTAGGGTACTCCTAAATGGGGCATACCCTAAGAATAAACCTTATCAGTTCTTAGATAGTTACGTATTGTCTGATGATAGTTTGCTTAGTATTTTGGGTTCTGTATGGTTATTATGGAACTCCTGCGACAAAATTATAAGCAAAATCTTGGTTGGTTTGGATTCTCATTGATTGTAAATGATGTTTTTTAATGACTTTTGGCAATCTTGGCACAGTCCGTTTTTCATGTAGAAAGTATTCTTGCCATGGGCATCCTGCATCAGGCACTTCAAATCATCTTTCTTGCAATGCGGCAAACCGCGAGAATGCAGGAATTCAGGATTGTTACTTTCCATAAGTCATCCTTTCGTTTCAATCGGAAGGTTGAAACCACACAGGCGTCACCAGGCCGGAAACTCAATCCCATGATTCCATAGTTGTATTGTCCATGAATAGAAGTAGAGATGTCTCGATGCGTCAAACCTATCGTTACGGTTCCAGGCTTGGAAGGATGCTTGAATTGTCTATGGTCACCTTTGGTTCTCGCCAAATACCAACCATCTTTCTTCAACATCTGCAAAACATCTTTGACTTTGTACTTTTTCATATCATTGAATGTTTTGATTACGCAGGCAAAGGTACGAATAATAATACTTTTAAGCAAATTTTTGCGTTAAAAGTATTAAAAGATAATGAGAGATGTACCAATCCAAAAAGAGTGCTTCACGGTATGAACCCGTGAAAGCAACTCCCTTGTAGTGCTATTGTCATTTTTGTGACAAAAAACATTAAAATGAGTTGTAAGAGTTATAGTAGTTCCCTGGCAATCCAAGCACAAGCCTCTGCGTCAGCTAGGGCATTATGGTGTTGGGTTAGGTCGTACCCGCAATAAGCAGCTACAGTTTGTAGTTGGTGGTTGGGTAGGAGAGATCCCAACTTTCTTCTGGAGGCTCGGCATGTGCAATGGAACTCATAATCGGGATAGTCCATCTGATACATTTGGAACACAGACTTCAGGCATCCCTCGTCAAAGGGAGAGTTGTGAGCCACCAATGGCAATCCCTCAATCTTTGGCTGAATCTCAGCCCATACCTCTGGAAATACCCTGGCGTTCATGGTATCCTCCATGGTTAGTCCATGTACCCTTGTATTCCAATAGGAATAATACTCAGGCTCTGGCTTGATGAGACTGTAGTAGCTATCCACAATCTCACCATCCCTTACTATCACAATGCCTACGGAGCAAACGCTGGTTCGTTGCTGGTTGGCAGTCTCAAAATCTATCGCTGCAAAATTCTTCATGAGTGCAAAGTTACTAATTTTAGATGTATTATCCAAATTTTTAATATTTATATATCCATACTGGTATGCCATTTTCCTTGGCAATTTCTATCATGTGCTTGGTTTCATGAAAATTTGAGAGAATTGTAGAAAGAAGTTTCCATATATATTATAGAGATGGCAGTTGTAGGCGTTTGTGAAGATGCTTGCAGCTGCCTTTTCTTTTTGTATCTTTAGGGTGTCGAAATTCAAAATTAAAGTTGTACCTTTGCACCCAAGTTGAGATTACAGAAATGAAAAAGGAACGTGAAACGGCAAACAAATATCGTCAGCAAGCTCTTGAAGGAGATTTAATGGCGATGAACAACATGGGTGTCTGCTATGCGCAAGGCATCGGTGTTGTGGAGGATCATGTGATGGCATTTCAGTGGTACATGAAGGCTGCTGAACTGGGTGATATTTACGCATGCTACAATGTGGCAGAATGCTACTACCAGGGAGATGGAGTGGAACAGGACTTCGAAAGAGCTCTTCATTGGTATCTGATTGCAGCAGAAAAAGGAGATGTACAATCACAGGTTAACGCTGCCAATGCATTTTACCTGGGTCAGGGAACTAAAGAAGACCACGTAAAGGCTCACCAATGGTGGCTGAAAGCTGCTCAAAGGGGACATCTTCAGAGCCAAAAGAATGTAGGTGCCAACTATTGGAATGGAGATGGAGTAGAGAAGGATGACAGTTGGGCTGCCTTTTGGTATGAAATGGCAGGTCAGCAAGGTGATCCACAGGCTCAGTTCTCTACCGGATGGTTCTATATGACCGGTACGGGCGTTAAACAGGACAAGCGCAAGGGACTCAAATGGATTCACAGAGCCACTGCCCAAGGATTTGAGCATGCCAAACAATGGTGCAGGGACAATGGGTACAGTATATATTAATAATGTAGTGAAACAAATGAAGACAGATTTACGATTGATACAAGAGCAGCAGCCTCTCATACACAACATAACCAATTATGTGGCTATGAACTTTGTTGCCAACAGCCTATTGGCTATTGGAGCATCACCTATCATGGCGCGTGCCGAGGAAGAAGTGGAAGAAATCAGTAGCAAGAGCAATGCCTTGGCTCTCAACCTGGGCGTTCCGGAAAGCACCACTGCTCACTCGATGATACTGGCAGGGGAAGCTGCCATGAAAAAAAGGATTCCTATCGTATTTGATGTGGTTGGAGTAGGAGCCACCCGCTTTCGTATGGATATAGCATCACAGATTATCCTCAGGTGTCACCCTACAGTCATCAAAGGAAATGCCAGTGAGATTCAGGCATTGTACTCTCACCAGATAGGCATGCAGGGAGTGGATAGTCACCAGGAAACCTATGAGGTTGAGAAACAGGCTAAGAAACTGGCTCAGCAACTTTCCTGTATCATAGTTGTAACTGGAGCCATAGACTTCATCACGGATGGCGAAAGAATGGCTTATGTTCATGAAGGACATTCCATGATGAGCAAGGTTACTGCAATGGGATGTACTGCCACTGGTATCGTTGGGGCATTCCTTGCTGTGAACTCCGACCCTCTGGAAGCATCTTTTCATGCCATGAAAGCCATGGGAATTGCCGGAGAAAGGGCAGCTTCCCAGTCTAGAGGCAATGGTAGCATGATGATTAACTTCCTCGATGAACTCTGCAATCTTGTGGCTGATGACTAGGATTATCAGAATCATCAGGTTTGAAAAGGAAGCCTATGCTCACCAAGAAGACCTGGAATATTTAAATCGAAGGAAACATTATTGCTATAGATGATGTTACGTGGTGCCATAATCTTGCTATTCCCCAGTTTTTTGGGGAACGCCCAGCAGGAGTCAACAGAGATAGAACAGGCTGCTGTTTCAGAGTAACAAATATCTGATTTTCAATATAATTAAAACGCAGAGGTCTGCTGGCAGTAATGCCGGCAGATTTCTGCGTTTAATGTAACTACTCAGCATTCCCCAATCTCGAATGTGACCACAATCATCAAGCAAGCCCGTTGTTTTTATATCCGAAACCGCTATTACGAAAACACAAACAACATTCAAACAAATAAAAAAACTTAAATTAGCAAACAAACAAGCTGATATTCAAGCATTTTTATTACCTTTGCATTCGAAACCGCCATTTCCGAAACAGCGGTTTCGAAAAATAATATCAAAAAGAAACTGTAAAATTATAGAAATATGAAGTTCTTCGGAAGACAAAACGAAATAAAAGAATTGCAAGAGATAAGAAATCTATCTTTGCAAACGGCTCGTTTTACAATTGTAACAGGACGCCGCCGTAGCGGAAAGACATCCCTATTGATAAAAGCATACGAGGATGTTCAGGATATGCTGTATTTCTTTGTTGCAAGAAAATCAGAAGCAGAACTCTGCAGAGATTTTATCGAAGAGATGACGAGCAAACTTCAGCTTCCTATTCTCGGTGAAGTAACACGCTTTGCTGACATCTTTAAATATCTGCTTCAACTATCCAAGATTCGCCCTATCACTCTCATCATTGATGAGTTTCAGGATTTCAAGCGGGTTAATCCATCAATCTTTTCAGATATGCAAAAGATATGGGACCTTAACAAACAGGAAGCTCATATTAATCTCGTGGTTTGCGGTTCTGTTTATTCACTTATGAACATCATCTTTAAAAACAACAAGCAACCACTTTATGGCAGGCAGACTGGAGAAATAAAAGTCACTCCATTTCCCCCTTCTGTCATTAAGGAAATTCTCTCTACATATAATTCTGCCTATACCAATGATGACCTACTGGCTCTCTACAGTTATACAGGCGGAGTAGCAGAATATGTAGAAATGATGATGGATGCAGGAGCCACGACCAAGGAACAGATGACAGAGCGGTTTATTGCAAAAAACTCTTATTTCATCTACGAAGGAAAAAATATGCTGATAGAAGAATTTGGCAAAGACTATGCCCGCTATTTCGAGATACTGCAACTTATCGCTTCAGGCTACACAACTCGAGGTGAAATAGAAAGCATCATGAAAATAGAACTTTCGGGCTATCTCACCAAACTGGAGAATGACTATAGCTTGATCTCCCGTTATATACCGATGTTCCAAAAGACCAATCGCAACATTCGCTATCAGATAGAAGACAACTTCCTTCGCGTCTGGTTTCGCTACATCTACAAATATGGCTACATGATAGAGGTTGGTGCCAACAAGAAACTAAAGATGGTCATGGACAAGAGCTACACCACATATACCGGCAAGGTTCTGGAAAGATATTTCATAGCAAAGATGATAGAAAGCGAAGAATATACCCAGATTGCTTCCTGGTGGGACAGAAAGGGAGAGAATGAAATCGATATTATCGCTGCCGATGAACTGGAGCAGAAGGTTATTTTTTATGAGGTAAAACGCCAAGCTAAGGATATAAATCTCGGCATTTTAAAAGATAAAGCCGAGCATTTCTTCCAGGCAACAGGAAAATTCAAGAAATTCGATATCGTGTACCAGGGCTTGTCGATGGAGGACATGTAAAATTGTGTGGTATTGAGCTCTAGAATCCTACCCTCAATGAATATCAGAGTCTTCTGATCAATGAATCTTCAAACAAGGCAGACATCAATATTCTGCTTGATTCATCTGAAAGCTACATGATTAAGAGGGAGGAAGCTAAAATCATCATCCAAGAGGTTCAAGCAGCAGTTAGTCAATGGGAAAGTTTAGCTACTCTGCTTCAAATCCCGGCTAGAGAGATGGCTATGTTTAAAGAAAGGTTTAAGCTTAACCTATAATATAATGAAGTAATAATTCTATTTGCTTCATTATATTATGGGTTATTCTGCAGCCTCTATCATGTCGATGATGGTATAGATTGGCAAGATATCCAATGCAAGTTGGGTGTTAAAATGGTAAGAAAGGAGATTATTTATGTCACAAAAGAAGATATTCAGATGCCAGGATTGTGGGTACGAGACCGAAGTATATGAGGGACGTGGCTTCATGGGACAGCATATCGAAGCCATGTCTTGTCCTGACTGCAGAAACATAGTACCTCTTGTGGTGGGTGGAGTAATTGGTGATGCTGCACCTAGTTTTAATTCTCTTGTAGGAAGGCTATGTCTAAGATGTGGTTCTGACAGGATTCACAGGTGGGATATGCATACTTGCCCAAAGTGCGGGGGCAAGATGCAACCCACTGGCGAAGAAGAGTTCTGGACATAAAATCATATTTTTTGGGACAGAAAGACGAAGAAAGCAAGTGAAATAAATATATAGACATCTTATAGTTCGTTGTCTAGGATTTCCATCATTTCTGCTGCAGTAATCACTTGCGGTTCTTTTGGAAAATGTTTGAGATTTCCTGTTACTAAGAAGGAGTCGTCCTTGCTCAGGCAGACTTCGTAGAAGACTCGGTCGTCCTCATCTGGCATTTCGCCAGCATAAGGAAAACGGGACGTATCAATGACTGCATATACCATTGCGTTCTTTTCTTAATCGTCTGACTTCTCTGATTTCTTCATTGATTTCATCAAGTGTGAGATCTGGGGTTTCACCTCTTTCTGCTTTTGCTCTAAGTTGCTTGAACGCAGCCTTTGCTTTTGCAGTCACTTCATCTTCTTCTTCATTCTTTGCCTGAATGGAGAATGGAATGCTCTTACTGCGAATTACTGCCTTAACAAAGATGTTAATGGCGGTATTCGCACTCATACCGAATTGCTCGCAGAGTTTATCAAACTGTGCTTTCTGCTGGTTGTCCATACGGACTGTCATTGCTGTCTGTGCCATAAGCCTAAAATGTTTAATTAATAATCATTCTGACTGCAAATATACATCATTATGGCGTAAAATGGTGCGACAGTATTAATAATTTAATAAAGATTAATAGTTGAATGAATGATATATGCGTAAGGGCACTAGGTTTAAGAGTGGCTAAGTTCATATTGACATTATTACTGACAGCAAGGTTGCTTTAATTCATCTAATTATTCGTTTAAAAAAAGGGCTAGCCCCATAATCAGGACTAGCCCCCAGTTTTAATTATTTTCTCGATGCAATGAATGTATCTTGAAAGCTGCATAGCACTTCAAGAAAGATTACTTAACCTCAATGTGCTTAACATCGTCTTTCTTCTCCTCCTTGGCTATCTTAGGAATCTCAATCTTCAAGACACCGTCACTGACCTCAGCGGAAATCTTCTCCTGATCAGCATCCTCTGGCAAAGCATAACTCTGAGAGTAGCTGCTGTAAGAGAACTCACGACGCAAGTAATGCTCTTCCTTCTTCTCCTCCTTCTTCTCCTCCTTGTTCTCGATGGATACATTCAGATAGCCATCCTTATCGATGTTCATCTTGACCATATCTTTCTTCAAACCAGGAGCTGCAACCTCCATCGTATAAGCTGTAGCACTTTCCTTGACGTTGACTGCAGGAGCTGTTGCGTTCATGCGTGGCATCAAGTTTGTATCAAAGAAGTTGTCATTAAACCAACTGTTCAACCAATTTGAAACACTGTTATTTCTACGAGCTAACAACATCATGTAAAACCTCCTAATTCTATTTTTCTCGTCCTCTCTTCGCCTTCCGGCTCAGTCGGGATTTCTCATTGTTTTTAATTTATCCTTTTTAATAACGATTGCTTCGGCTTACGAGGTTCAAGGATTTCTAGAAACCCTCAACTGTCATTACTTAGGGTTCGTGTCGTTCCCCTTGCCCTTTCGGCTTCGGCTTTCACTCTATGTAGGAGCAAGTTACGTGCCAACCCGGTTTGTAGATTTGGAGTAAACAGTTTTTGCCAATTTTGACTAAAGATTCTGCAAAATTGACAACAATGGATAATTAATTTAAACTTTGCTGCTAAAACTTCATGCTTTTTAAACCTGTTTTTCAATCCATGCCATCAGTACTGCTACTGCATACTGCTGTTCTTCTCCTGTCAGCTGTCTTCCGGCAGGTATATGATGCCATTTGAAGAAACAACCACGGCAACAGCAGCCTGTAGCATGCTGGGCAATGAATACAGGATGCCCTCTCATAGGCGTCTGCTTGCCGTCATTGGGAATCACGGCAGGAGCAAGGCGTTTGGCAACGAAATCCTCCGCATGCTTACGGATGGTAGCCAAACCCTTTTCTGCAATATATTCCTTATCCTTCTTCGAGAGATGGAAACGGCTGCGAAAAGCTGATTTGGAAAGTCTTTCAAACAAATCAGTCAAGTCATACTCTTTGTCTGGAGAAGTATCGCTTTCCATGTCTTCTGAAGAGATAGAGTCTTTCTGATGATCCTCTTTCTCCTCAGGAAACAAATTGAGTTCTACATATTTTGCTTGGTTTACTTTTGATTCTTTTTTCATTTCTATTAGCCTCCTATATCTAGGAATCTCCTATTTATATTAATGGATATCAGACTCTTACGCTGCAATTTCATTACTTCTTGAATTTTCATACCAAGTAGTGTATTATATTGTACTTTTCCTGCAAAGTTAACAAAAAAATCTAGATTACGTAAGAAAAGGTGTAATATATTGTTCTTTTTATAAAAGATTATAAGTTTCTGAGATTTTTCTTGTTTTTTTGCCTTTGAATATTGTTTTTTTCTTAACTTTGCATGCACAATTCATTATAGAATAGCAGTTTATAGTTTACAGTTAATAGTTTATAGTTTACGATTGATTTTGTGGTAATTCGTTGATAACTTGCAGATTTCTTGTTAATTGCTTGGTGGTTTCGAGAAAAAAGTGTAACTTTGGCGGCAGAAATATAAACTAATAAATAGGAGATAGGATTATGGCATTAGCAATTAGTGGTATCCCAATGCTGACAGGTGACGAGGCTTTAGCTTTCAGAGAAAAAGCTGAAGAAACATTGAAGAAGCGTGGTAGCATAGATTTCTCAAAGCAGCGTGCTGAGATGAAGGCTATTCTGGCAAAAGCAAAATTTTAAGTTAGTATTATGGGATTTTTAGCAGATAAAACGGTGTTTTCACCATTGACAAAAGAAATATTGGAAGAATCTATTTCATTTTCATGTGGCAATGAAGACTTGGATGGATTCTTCCATAATGATGCTGTGTCTTATGCCGACAACTTGTTCGGTAAATCTTACTGCTATTATCTTGAGGAATCCAAGGCTGATATCGTATGTGCCTTTACGGTCTCAAATGCCAGTATTTTCACAAAATACTTGCCTAATGCGAGAAAGAAAAAGGTTGGAAAGCATGTTCCTCATATAAAACAGGATTTGATATATCCTGCTGTACTTATAGGAAGATTGGGAATTTCAACAAAATTTCAGCATCTTCATATCGGGACAGAAGTAATGGACTTTATTAAGTCCTGGTTTGTTGAACCATATAATAAAACGGGATGTCGTTATTTGGTAGTTGATGCCTATAATGAAGATGTGCCTTTAGCATTTTATAAGAAGAATGGTTTTGATTTTATGTTCAGCACAGAAGAGCAGGAAAAATCATATAGAGGTATTGTTTCTGATAAGCCATTAAAGACTCGTCTAATGTACTTTGATTTGATACTTATCAAGTAAGTAAAAAACAATGTAAAATACACCGATAAGTGTAACTGCTTGCAATATGCTTGGTATGCTGTATTGGTGATATATCCAGGAATAAAATATGAGAAATGAGGGTAAGCAGTCAATTTAGGTATTGCCTTGGATATAAGGTTCCTTCCCGTTAAAGAAGGAGTCTTTCGAATCCCTCCGTCTCCCTTTAGATAAGATTAGCTGCACTCGGCAATTTGAAAGCAAACTTTCATTGCGCTCATTTGCAAAATCTTTAGCCAAAGGGAGTTTTTTTCTAAAATCACCCCGTCCCTCTTTACCATTAAAGAGGGCTCCACCTCTCATCTCGGTCTTCTCCCCTCAGGGAAGAAGAGGGAAACCGCCCTACTCGGTGCTCAGAACCGCTACGCTCTAAGGTTGGCGGACCATCAAAGGTCTTCGCCATATTTTGCGGGATGGGACCGCCTTGCTAAAGGTGGATAGGATTATTGAAGTGCTGGTTTTGTGGTAATTCGTTGATAACTTGCAGATTTCTTGTGATTTTCTTGGTGGTTTCGAGAAAAAAGCGTAACTTTGGCGGCTGAATGTTGAACTAGAATAAATAGGAGAAAGAATATATGGATACAACAAGGTTAACAAGAGAAGAGGCTCTACGCCGTTGGAATGCTTCTAAGGAAAACAAACGT
>JAJXAL010000233.1:0-1793 GCA_021628325.1 Segatella copri
ACCGGAACCGTGAGTTATGTGGATGGCGACAGAATGGTGATTACCGTACCCGATTCTGCCCCTCTGCTCGAACTTCAGCAGTCAACCGATCCTATCGGCGTGCAGCTGTCCTTTGATGAAACCAGCTACAAGCTGATGTTTGAAGCCTTGGATAGAGTGATGAAGGCGAAGAACAACCGTCTGGCTTATCTCCGCGATTTATTCTATTCCCATCAGAAGGCAGGAAGATTCTCCTTCGAACCGATGAAGTTCCCTTGGCTCAATCCTACCCAGGAAAGGGCTGTGAATGAGGTGCTCTGGGCTAAGGACGTGGCGATTGTTCACGGACCTCCGGGAACCGGAAAGACCACAACCCTGGTAGAAGCCATCAACGAAACCCTGATGCGTGAGAGCCAGGTTCTGGTGTGTGCACAGAGCAATATGGCGGTAGACTGGATATCAGAAAAACTGGTGGATAGGGGCATCAACGTGCTCCGTATCGGAAACCCGACCCGCGTAAACGACAAGATGCTGGGCTTCACCTACGAGCGCCGCTTTGAGAGCCATGCTGATTACCCTCAGCTTTGGGCAATCCGCAAGGCAATCAGGGAATTAAGAAAGAACAGAAAGAAGGGTAGCGAAAACTATCATCAGAAGATGGATAGGCTGAAGAGCCGTGCCGCCGAGATAGAACTCCGCATCAACGCAGAACTCTTTGGCGAGGCGCGTGTCATCGCCTGTACCCTCGTAGGCTCAGCCCATCATCTGCTGGAAGGCATGAAGTTCGGTACCCTCTTTATCGACGAGGCAGCCCAGGCTTTGGAAGCTGCCTGCTGGATTCCGATGAAGAGAGCCAGCCGGGTGATTCTGGCGGGCGACCATTGTCAGTTGCCGCCTACCGTAAAGAGTATTGCGGCATTAAGAGCCGGACTGGGCAAGACCCTGATGGAGCGCATCGCCGAAAACAAGCCCGAGGTAGTAACCCTGCTGAAAATCCAATACCGCATGAACGACGAAATCATGCGATTCTCGAGCGACTGGTTCTACGGGGGCAAGGTGGAGAGTGCGCCTCAAATCAAATACCGGAGCGTATTGGATTATGACCATCCGATAACGTGGATTGATACATCAAACGAGGAGAATCAGATAACGATAGAAGGAGAAGATGCTCCTGAGGATTCTGCTTCCACATCATCTTCTGTATCTGCAGCCAATCAGAATTCTGATTTGAACTTCAAGGAACAGTTTGTGGGTGAGAGTTTCGGGCGTATCAACAAGGCGGAAGCCGAACTTACCCTGCTCACCCTGGCGGAATACTTCACCAAGATAGGCAAGCAGCGCGTTTTGGAGGAAAGAATCGATGTAGGCATCATTTCGCCTTACCGTGCCCAGGTACAGTATCTCAAGAAGCTCATCAAGAAATATGAGTTCTTCAAGCCTTACCGCCGCCTGATAAGCGTGAATACGGTAGATGGTTTCCAGGGACAGGAAAGAGACGTGATCCTCATCTCCCTGGTACGTTCCAACGACGAGGGCCAGATTGGATTCCTGAAAGACCTCCGCCGCATGAACGTGGCGATGACGAGAGCCCGAATGAAACTCATCATCCTGGGCAACAAGGACACGATGACGAAGCATCCTTTCTACAAGAAACTGTGGGAGTATGTGGAAGCTATCAACAACAACGAATAAAATAAAGACTATTTTATGCTACAACGAGACTACATACAGCGACTGATTCGCGAGTTTATGGCGGCACTCGAAAGAATGCTCGAAAAGAAAGAGGTGGAGGTGAGACGTGAGAAGATTAAGGA
>JAJXAL010000234.1:0-1791 GCA_021628325.1 Segatella copri
AACAACATAAAATCCATATCGGCGGAGCGATGAAAATTCGTTCCGCCACTTTCTTTCATGAGCCGAGGAGCGGAAAAGAAAGTGGCAAAGAAACCGTCTTTTCCTTATCTGCAATGCTTGCAAAGAACAAAGGACAGCCCCCAATCAAAAGGACTGTCCTATTTTTATAAAACCTTATACTATGGAGTAAACAAGAGCAGATACTCCATTTTTCTTCTTCGCTCGATGGAAGGCACTATCTTTCCGTTCCACCTTTTGAAGTCCACATAGTCACGATAGATGTTTCTGTTGCCACTTCGCATCTTGGCATACATCCGGCTTTTCATCACCTTTCCACACCCCACATTGTAGGCAAGTGCAGCCAAGAGCAGCGAGTCACGACCGAAGTCACGAAACATGGCGCACAGCTTTCTGAGGTCAGAGCGCAGCAAGGCATCGGCTTGCCGTTCCGTCATTCTTGGAGAAAACTTCTCGCCAGGCAACAGTTTGTGTCCATATCCGACATAAGGATGATGCTTCGGTCCGTGCAGACCCTCGTACTTCTTGATGCAGGCGACAGCCAACTCAAAACGTGACACATGACGAACTCGCTTTATCGCCCCTTGCGTCTGGGCAGACAAGCTGCCCGACACAAGAAGCAAGGCTAACAATATCATCAACCTCATACGCTACCAAGTTTGTTGGCACTTCCCGCAAACTCTTCCTCATCGTCAGTGTCGTTGAAACTGAACTCCATTTCGTATGACTTGCCGAAATTGTCCTCCACAACCACGGTCAGCGTCTGTGTCTCCGTACTTGCCGAGGTGTAGTAAAGACGGAACTTCTCGTTCTCCAACAGATAGCGGTCGTTTGGCTGGAACACCGTTCCGTTCTCCATTCTCAGCGAACCTTTTCCGTCATGCTGAAAATAGCGGATAGTATAGATGGTGCCGTCAAACTTGCCCTCCGCCTTCAACTCGCAGCGGATTTCAACAGTCTGTCCACGCACAATGTCCTTTGGCACAGGCATCGTCTCCACCTTGAACGGATACGACTGCTGAATGTCCAGCTCATCGCTGCACGATGAAAGGATTACCGACAAGGCACACACGAAAAGGAATGCCAACATGCTCACTGATTTCTTGATTTTATTGTTCTTCTTCATTGTCTTGATGTTTTTGAATGATTGTTACTTTCTTGTCTTATGGCTCATCAGGTACTCGTTCAAGTCCTTGTAACCTGTGTATAGATGCGAATGGTCAATGACCTTATCGCCATATCGCTTTTGCAGTTCGACACAGGCATTCTCACCAGCTTCGTCATTATCCAAGTGACAATACACTTGTGCATAGCCATCTAAAAGATGATGCACCTTTTGCATATTAGCCACCGAGTTGAGGACAATATGATCCTCACCACGACCAATACCGAGAATTACGGCAGAGAGGAAATCCATAAAACCCTCGTACAGATGGCAGACGTTGCTGTTCCTGCCAATGAGAGTGACGTCCTTTGGCGACACGCAACCTTTGAAGAAGCGGTTGCGTATCTCGTAGCCATCGCTGTTGTTCTTAAAACCGACAGCAAAGAACTGTTTGCCATTGTATCGATATTCCACCTGACAGCAGAAACGGCTCGCCACGTCAGCAGATATGCCACGCTCACGCAAGTATTGCCGAAGAGCAGGATGGCTCAAAGGCTTTTCCACAATATCACTAAAGGGATTGCCTTTCGCCTTCACAGCCTTTTCCGCTATCCTTTGATAATGCGGAAACGATGTCGGGAAGCTGCCACCAAGCGTTTCAGATATGA
>JAJXAL010000109.1:0-12160 GCA_021628325.1 Segatella copri
AGCCAGCCTACATCCGTGACAACATGGCAACACTGGGTGTCACCACCATGTCGGCAGAATCAAAGGTAAATCCTGGCGGTTATCATACCTATCCTCAGGCATTGGAGCAGTTCACCGTAAGCGATGAGCGTACCGCCAAGGTAATCAATGCGAGATTGAAGGAATTGGGCAGAGAGCCAGTCTGGAAGGATTGGGATGCCTCATTCGATTTCTTCGGAAATATCGCAAACGGATAAAGAAGATGTAATTAAACAGAATAAAAAAAAGAGTGTATCATAAATTCATGACACACTCTTTTTTGTTAATATTCTCAGACTGACACCCCTATATCGCCCCAGTCCATCAGCAACTTATCAGCCAATCCCCCCAAAATCATCAGTAAACAGCAACCTATAAACTATTAATTGTAAATTATAAACTCCCCTTCCCCCGGCGTTCCCATCCCACACAATCTGGCGAGGGCTTTGATGCCCCGCCAACCTTAGAACGTAGCGGTTCTGAGCACCGGAGGGCGGTTTTCTTCCTCGCTTCTGAGCTTTCTGTCCCTTACGAGGGGAACCGAAAGGGGCGTAAAGACCATTTTAAAGGACTATTTTAGAAGACATCACTATGAGAACCGGTATTAGTCATTACCAATACTAACTCCTCATCATTTTGTGTCCATATTAACAACCAATCAGACATAATATGACATTCCCAACTTCCAGCATATTGCCCAGTTAGTTTATGCGGTTTATATTCAGAAGGTAATTTTCCTGTCTCTTCGAGTAAGCGAATTACCTTCTTGAGCTTTTCCATTGGAAGATTACGTTTTTTACAACGCTTCACATCCTTCTGAAAGTGTTTGGTAGCTATGATTTTGTATTTCATATTCCCAACTTTTCGAACATATCATCAGCACTTTCATATTCAGTAACTCTACCATGGCGAATATCATCCATAGCTTCCTCTATTCCAGTTTTTTTCTGGTGATTAGGAACTATCACGACACCTTTCATAGACTCAAGTACCTTCTTTAGTCCCGCCATAACACTTCTGTCCTCCACTTGTATAGTTAATGTTGCCATAATCTTTTATTTCAAACGTTAAACTTTGGTCGCAAAAGTACGCTTTTTTCTTGAAACTACCAAGAAATTCGCAAGAAATCTGCAACTCATCAGCAAATTACCCTCAAATCATCAATAAACAGCAACCTATTAACTATAAACTATTAATTGTAAATTACTAAAGTTTCGCAAGTGAATAAATATCAACTTGCTTGTTTATAAATATACATATTACGTAGCGTATGGGCAACAGGATTACTTTCGATGAAATCTGCCAGCAACTCTGTAGCATCTATAGAGTAACGCTCTGCAACTTCCAGAACGAAGTCCAAAATGATAGCCCATATCTTGTCCGTTACGGACAACTCGAGAGTGTCATTGGTAACCTCAGCAAAGAGGCCGCCGATGGTTTCATACGCTTCATAAGCCTGAGAAGCAGAAGTGGATGTCGGCAAAAAGACAATCATAAATATATCCCTGCAGATAAACGGCGCCTTTTTCTACAACAACAGGATCATCGGTAAAGATACTCTCTGCCACCTCTGGGAAAATTACCTGCGCACCATTAGATACAGCCGTAGTACTATCTACACCACAATATCTACCTATCACGAAAAGATCGGCCAAACCATAGAGAATCTGTAGGAAATAAGCCAGAATATAAGGTAACAGAAAGGTCGTGATATTCCCCAAATGCTACCTTGTGTCAAGTCTGTTCTATTCATCGGTTGCAAAGATACGATAAAAAACAGAGTTACTCCATGCGGGGCATAGAAAAAAAACTCCGAAGAACCAAGATTGATTCTTCGGAGTTTTTTGTACACCCTTAGGGATTCGAACCCTAGACCCACTGATTAAGAGTCAGTTGCTCTACCAACTGAGCTAAGGGTGCCTCTGCTAAAAGCTTTGTTTTCAAAAGCGAGTGCAAAGGTAATACATTTTTCTGAAACCACCAAACTTTTATGGATATTTTTGAAAAAATCTTTCATTTTATCCATCATGGTTGGTTGATGAAAGCATTATTCCTTCAGCCAACCACCTATCAGACTGATGATTTCCTGTCTTGTAGGCTCTGGGAACGACAAGATGCGAGTTTTGTGCGAACCGCCATGACACATATAAACATGCAGGTTCTTCTTGTTCTTGGTGAAAGGCAAGCCATAAATGCCCGAAGCTCCCCAAGGATCGATATCGCCATAAATATAAACCATCTTCGGATCATTCTTGGTCAGGAACTCTACCGTATGATTATAGAGTGCTGGCGAGAACTTCACGTTTTCTGCTCCCTTTGGTACCATCAGTTTCTTCAGATAGCCTTTAGCTGTCTTGATACTGAGATATTTCTTGAATGGTTTGGTATAATAGCCGTAATAACCCAACTCCCGGGCTGCCTGCACATCAAATGAGGCTGTGGCATTATAGTTGGTGAAATAGTCAGGTTCACACATGTTGATCCAGTAATCAAACACCGTCTTGTCATCTGCCTCTCTTGCAGGAATCTTGTTGATGTCTTCACCCCACTGCCAGAAAGCAAAGGCGTATTCGAATACAGAGTAATCAAAAATCTCTGCCAGCGGAGCATTGAATACATATTTCTTATCGTTGCAATATTTCTCGAACATTGGCAGCAACGCAGCCTTTCGCTTGAAGAGGAGCAACTGGAAATCGAGCACCTTCTGTCGGTTTTCCTTGGTTGATACCTGATATTGCAGGAACTTCTCATGTCGTCCATCCTCCACACCCTTGTTGAGCGGAGCTACGTATGGCACAGAAATATCTACATCATCAGGGAAGTAAGAACGGTAGAACATCGTAGTCTGTCCGCCCTTGCTGATGCCGGTAGCAATCCATTTTCCCTTGTACATCGCATGCAGGGTCTGATTTACATGATGCAGATCATAGAGCGAATTCTCAACGGTAAGATAATCCCAGTTGCAAGGCTTCGGCATCGACTTGTCGAAATAGCGATACTCTACGGTAATGATATTCGTATCGAAGAGTTTGGAAAGTTCTTCAATATATCCTTCGCGCAGCGCATAGTTGGCATTATATCCTTCTGTCACGAGCACGGTAGGACGGTCGAATCCTCTATGGCAGAGCACCACCCTCTGTTCGAAATAGCCCTTGGATGCATCCTTGGCATCGAGCTGTTGCTTGATAAAGAACACATACTTTTCCGGGAAATGCGTACTTTTCAGCGTTTCCACGTTACTTACTCCAGGCAAAGCAGCCAGTTGCTTACCAGCCACTCCCAGTTCTGCCGCCAGCATCTGCAATGGCAGGATGAAGAGCAGCAGCATCAATTTCAAAAATCTCAGTTTCATCTTATTCTCTCTTTTTATTTATTATATTCTAAAATTCAAGATTGCAAAATACATTCTATATGTTTTCTAAACAGCTACAAAGGTAATGATTTATTTTTGTTCGGCAAAGAGAAACAACACCTTATTTATTATATGGGCAGCAATTAAGGAAATCAGAACAAGAATCCTGCATTGATATAGAATCCTACATTCTTACCCAAACTAGAATAATTAGCCTGAATGCTTACCGGACCCAATACGAAATCATAGGATGCCCGCAAGGCTCCTCCCCACAAATCATCACCGATGAGAATATGGGAAAACTTGTGGGCTTCCTTGCCATACTCTCCCAGAGCGGTAAGATAGAACTTTCCTTTCACCCGATAGCGGAAACCGAGCTGACCTGTCACCACATTGCGCTCCAGCAGATGAACATGCTGCGCACTCTCCCATGCCACCTGCCAAGGCAGATAGTAACCATCAGCTACTCCACCTGCATAATTCTGATAAATGGCTGGTACGGAACTGCCAAACAAGAAGCGGCTCTTGAGCTTAGGAAGCAGATAGAATCTGGAATTGAGACGTACGGCACATTCTCCTTGAAAAACAGCCTCGCCCAAAGGATTACCATCAGCATAATGTATTCCGTCATCCGTATGCAGAATGCCCTGAACCTGAATGCGGCTGCCACGGGTCGGGAAATAGCGGCGGTCGTAAGTATCCATCACAACAGATGCAAAGTAGTTCAGAAAATGGTCTGACGAACGTGTCTGGATGCTTCCGTCGCGTTCGAACATATCAGAATGATAATGGTAATAATCAAACTGCACTCCCGATTTCAATCTGAAATTACCGATATCGCGGGTATAGAATCCAGCGAAAGAATGCGAAAGAAACTCTAGGGCATCCAACTTATGCTTGTCCGCATAAAGGTCGAAATCATAATGAGTCATACGATAGGAAATGCCAATTTTTGCTCCGAAAAGGTTACCATAGGCATATTTCATTTCCAGATATGGATTATGGGAAATGCGTCCTGTAAAGGCATAATGATGACGGGTAGAAAACTGCTGGTTATTGGATATCTGAGCAATGACGCTCGCCAAATCCTGCGTATCAAAACGTGCACCTACACTGATTCTTCTCGATTCGTTGGGTTCCAGCATGAATACCAGGTCATAAGGTTCCTCGTTAGACTGTCTGTATTCTACACGCGAAAAGATATTCAGTCCTCTGAGCATGGCAAGTGTGCCATCTATCTCCTCAGGACTGACTTCCGAATTCTCCCGTAAAGCAATTTTCTTTCTAATCCACTTTTCCTCCTCTCCGCTGATGCCTTCTATCCGGATGCTTCCTATATGATAAGCTTCCGTCTGAGAAGGTTTCTGCAGTTTGATACGTTTATCCTGTAATGTATCATCAGAGGCTACAGAATCACAAGCATCAGCATAGATATACTTTCTCAGAGCCATCAGCTCATCCCACTTCTGGCGGGCAGCCTGTTCTCCCCGCTGTATCATCGTATCAATGGCTTCAGATTGGAAACTGGCTGCCGAATAACCTTTCAGAGAAGGATTGATATAAAGATCGGCTTCAGCCATATTCTTCCGGTATTTGTTCTGCCCCATCATACTTATGAGCTGTTCTACAACAGAAGAAGCCGATTTCAGTTCTTCCTTCTTCTTCCAACCGGTACTCAAATCTACACAGATAATCACATCCGCTCCCATTTCCTTTGCCACATCAACCGGCAGATTGTTCAAGGCGCCGCCATCCACCAGCATCTTCCCTTTCCATTCTACCGGAGCAAACACGCCCGGTATCGACATGCTGGCACGCATCGCCAATGGCAACGAGCCCGATGAAAACACCACCTCCTTGCCTTCTACCAGATCTACCGCCACGCAACGGTAAGGAATAGGCAGGTTGGAGAAATCATCTACCTGATGATACCCCACGGTAAGTTTAGAGAAAAGGTTAAAGATATTCTGCCCCTTCACATAACCGGTAGGCAACGAGACCTTCCTCTCTTTGGAAAGAGGAATATGAACGATATATTTCTCCCTTTCTTCTTTAGAAAGAAAAGTCTCCGATTCACGTTTCACCTGGTCGCTCAAAAGGAAAAGCCAGTTCTGGTTACGGTAGAGGCTGTCGATATCAGCAGCATTGTAGCCGATGGCATAGAGTCCGCCCACGATGGCACCGATACTGGTTCCGGCAATATAATCTACAGGAATATCAGCCTCTTCCAACACCTTGAGCACACCTACTTCAGCCGCGCCCTTGGCACCACCTCCACCCAACACGAGCCCCACCTTCTTGCGTGGCTGCTGGGCTTGCAGAGGAGTATATGCAAAGAAGCAGCAGAATAAAACCAAAAAACATAATATCTTATCTCGATGTACCATCATATTGCTCCTTTTTAAAATGAATAACTGGCACGGCAAAGATACGAAGAAAGATTGGAACTCGCAAGAAAATCTGAAAGAAAATGGCAGAGGACACTGAAATTTAAAGGATTATGCGAATCAATCCAGATGCTGCAAAAATCAAAGATAACCAAAAGATTCGCCACCTTTTTTATATTATCCTCCATTTTTCTTGCAAAATCAAAATATTCATCGTATCTTTGCAAATAGAATTTGTAGTAAGGCGAATAGCTCGCAAAAAGCTATCCTGAAAACATAGGAGATTAGATTATGACAGAAATGAACGATAGAAGATTGCCCGTAGGTATCCAGTCTTTTGAAAAAATTAGAAAGGAAGGATACCTATATGTTGACAAGACAGATATCATCTGGCAACTTGCCAACAGAAATAAAACGTATAATTACCTAAGCCGCCCACGCCGCTTTGGCAAGTCGATTCTCGTGGATACACTCCAGGCTTACTTCGAGGGGAAAAAGGAACTCTTCGAAGGATTGAAGGTGATGAAGCTAGAGAAAGACTGGACCTGCTATCCCGTAATTCGACTCGACATGAGTTGCGGAGGAGCTACCCCCGAAGAACTCAACTCCTATCTCGACGATGCCTTCTATAAACTCGAACAGAAGTATGAAGTTGCGGTACGTCCGGAGGTTTCCCTTGCCGTACGTTTCCAGAACATCATCGAAACGATGTTTCAAAAGACCGGAAAACAGGCGGTTATTCTTATCGACGAGTATGATTCTCCATTGCAGCATTCTTGGAAGACTCCTCAGCATGATGCCTGCACAGCCATCTATAAATCCGTATTTGCCGTTTTGAAAAAAGAAGACGAACACGAGCGTTTCGTCTTCATCACGGGCATCACCAAGTTTACACAAATCTCCCTCTTCTCCGTGCTCAACAACCTGAGCAACATCAGTTTTGATGTACCCTACGCCACTATCTGCGGCATTTCGAAACAGGAAGTTGCAGAAAACTTCATGCCTGAGATTGAGGCGATGGGAGAAGAAAACGGATGGACTCCTGAGGAGACCCTGAAGCAGCTCACTGCCTATTACGACGGATATCATTTCTGCCGCAAAAATATGATGGATATTTTCAATCCGTTCAGCCTCATCAATGCCCTGGATGATAGGGAATTGAGAAATTACTGGGCTTCATCAGGGGCCACTTCCCTATTGCCAAAGTTTGTGGATGACATGGAGATGAAGATGGAATATTTTGACCATTGCTTCATCGAGCGCGACACCCTGGAAACATCGGATGTGGTGAATGGCGGAGCCGAACTCTTCCTCTATCAGTCGGGGTATCTCACCATCAAGGGTTACGACGATGGCGTTTACATCCTGGGCTTCCCTAACTTTGAAGTTCGCAAGGCATTATACAGCGTAGTGGTTCCAGCCTTGACCATGAAGTCGAATTCGGAAGTGGTTTCTGCGCAGAGCTTCCTCAGAAAAATGATGCAGGACGGCAACACCGCTGAAGCCAAGAAGGCATTAAAGGCTCTAATCGCCGATGTTCCATACAGCAACAAGAAGATGGCGAGTATGGATATGGAGGAGCGTTACCGGCTGATAATGAGCACGATATTCAGAGCCTTGGGATTTAGGGTGGAAGTAGAAAGGATGCTAGCCACTGGCAGAATTGATATGATTGTAGAGGTTCCATCCTTCATCTATGTCCTGGAACTGAAGCTATCTAACAATGGCGGCATTTCTGCAGCCGAGAGCCAGATAAAGGAAAAGAGCTACACAAAACCATTCAAGGCCGACAAGCGCAAGGTCATCGCCCTGGCCGTGGAACTCGATGAAACAGGCAAGGGATTGATAGATTGGAAAGAAGTGGATGAGCCTTTATAAAATACAACTCCAAACAAACATCCCGCCAGGTATCCTACCGGATTCAAAATGCGTTGGGACACCTGGCGGGTTCTTTTGTTTATCATAAAGACTAATGATAATCCTTTCTTTCTATCCTCCTGGCTCGCATGTTCAGCTTACGAGGATCTTGGCGCAAATCCCAGAGATCCACCAGCCAGATGATATCTTTCTTTTCATTATAGAAATAGATAATCTTGAAGTTCTTCATGATGATGGCACCACGAAACTCCATTGTTTCATTACGGAAATGAGCTACTATAGGATAACGCTTAGGCATAAATTCTAATAAACGCTTAATTTTCTTATATTGTGTTTGCCACTTACGAGCAGTTTTTAATCCAAACTCTTGCAAGGCATACTCAATACACTTTTTATCTCCTTCTTGAAAAGGGCATCAGTTTTTATTTCCATTCTGCAATCATCTTTTCTATCTCAGCATCCAAAACGGAAATTGGCTCTCCATAATTAGGATCATCCAACTTATCCAAAATGCTCTCGCAATGCTCCATCACCTGCTCCAGCGAGCGCCCCATAGGATAGGAATCGGTGTCGTAAGCCTCATCCCATGATACTGATGCTGCTGATGATGCAGCCGAACGATAAGCAGGCGATGGCTCACAAACCTTATCCCCTGCTACCTTAGATTCATCGATATAATATTTCTTTTCCTCCATATTTCTTTCGTTTTTAAAGTTCCACGTTACTTATTGGTGCAAAAATACGAAGAAAGATTGGAAACCGCAAGAAAATCTACAAGAAAATGGCAGAGAACGCTGAAATTTAATGGATTATGCGGATAATCTTTCCACGCAAAGAACAACAAAGCCAGCCTCCTCTTGCGAAAAAGCTGGCTTTCTTTATCATTATTACAGCAAATACTCTTACATATCAAACAGATTACCTGTTGCCACAGAATACGATACCTTGCACTGGTTGCAGATATCAGTAATCGTAGCGCCACTTCCACTCAACGAGTAGAACACGCTCTCGCCTATTAAAACATACTCCCAGGTGCGGTTCATTCTATCCTTAGACTCCAACGCGTTGATTTTCTTTATCCACTCGATGGTTGCCGTCTGTTTATGACGCACGTTCACGTCATCTACCTTGTCGTCGCCCTTGGTTTCAATCAGATAAACCTTATCAGCCGTAGCCACGATGAAATCAGGATGATACGTTGCCATCAAGCCATCCTTCCTTACATAGAAGATGATGGCGAAGGAATGGCCACTCTCATTAATCTTCAGAAATCTTTCTACCTCGGCATCCCTATTCAGAAACTCAATGAATGCCTTTTCCAAACCTCCACCATGAGATGGATAACCTAGTCGGGGATAGATGCACTTCTGTACCTCCATGGAATAAGACTCTCTCATCTTGATGGCTTTGAGCGAAGAGAAATCTGTATGGCTCACCTCAGCATCTACCGTAGTCAGGCGGTTCTGCATTTTATAGATTGCCACTGCAAACTGCTCTACGATATGCTTCGTCACGATGCCATCCTTCGCCAGTAATATCTTCCAGTCGCTTCCCTGGAACGGGTCGAAAGGTATTGCGAAAAGTTTCACCCTGATGTACCAGTCCATCACCTGCACCGTTTGAGCCCCATTGATCTGAATGGTAGGGAACCCTTGACGGCGACAGTTCTCAAAGCGCAACGTTACTACCTTCAGCAACTTCTGTAGATATTCATTATATCCATTAGCATTAAAGAGATTGGCCGTCACCTTATACTTGCCAAAGGTTGTCTTTGTCAAAGATTCCTGCGATACGAAGGTCTCCCCCTCCTTTGCCAGGAACTTACGGAGCAAAGACAGCGGATACATCGTGAATGGCTGTAAATCATCTAAATCTATTTCTGCATCTTCCAACTCTTCTAAGGAATCATGCAGAATAACCGGCCATTGGAAATCATACTTTTCGTAATCCTCACGAAGTCCTACAGTCAGAATATCTCCAGTGGCACCTCCGGTACCCACGTCGCCTTCATCCACAGCCACCAAGCCCTGATCCTGCAAATCATCATAAAATTTGATGAAAGCCGGATGTTCCACGATGGACAGGGTGTCAATATAGGTGCGGGGAGGCTGATGGTTCTTCAACACCCTGAGACGGTCTTCACGCTTGATGTCGATATAATCAGACTCTCGCCACATCAGTCGCAAACCTCTGCCCACCAACTGCTCTAGCAGGATTGGCGCCTGCGAAGAACGCAGCGGTACGAGCACACAGATGTTGTTGACGTCGAAGCCCTCACGGAGCATCAGTACCGAGATGACCACCTTCGGACTCTTATACCTATCTATATCGAAGAGCTTCTTCTTGATTTCCAGCCATTCCTCATCCTTCACCTCGCCCTGCTTGTTGCTGTCGATGGTAACGATGTCTTCATCTTCCAGACCTTCCGACTTCAGAAACTCTTCTACAAAAGGAGATACCGTGGTGTCCTGGCAGACGATGAGCATCTTCGGGTTCTTAGACGCATCATTCTTCAGAAATTCTTCTTCCAGTTTGTTCAGCTTGGTCAATCCGGCACGGAGCATCATGCGCTGACCTTCGCTCAGCCCTACTACCTTTCCCTGCTCATCACGCTCGGCGTTGTAATCCAGGTTCTCCAGGTCGGTGAGTTCCTGGCGGCGGTCGAGCAGCAACAGTTTCACCAGTCCCTGCTTCATCGCCATAGGCAAGTCGAAGTCAACAATGATATGAGGGAAGAAGAGTTTCACCTGCTTCTCTCCGGCACCCTTCGTATCAAAAGGAGTAGCAGAGAAGTCCACCTGTATGAATCTTGTACCCTTGGTAGCACTGATGGCATTCAGGCCTCTTTGCCATTCCACCTCCTCGGTTTCGCCATTACGCTTGATTTCGTGAATATGATGAGCCTCATCATTGATTACCATCAAATCCTTTAAGCCCGCCAGATATTCCAGTTCGATGCCACCCAGGGCACGGCGGTCGAGCATGCCGAGGTCGTTGCCCGCCGACTTGCCCGGACGAATAGGCAACAGGTCGCTGATGATTTCAGTAGGTGTCACCGTGCTGGAATCGTCCACATCCTCATCCTGTTCCTTCTCTTCCATCTGGTTTTCAAACAGATGCCAGTTGGTCAGGGCAATCAGTCCCTCGCCGGTGGTCTTCCTGCCGATGCCATCCTCCTTGGTCACCACATTGTTCTGTATAAACGAAAACACCTCGTCACGATAACGCTCAGGAATGAACACCTCCTGGTTCATGTAGTAGTCGTTGGTCTGAGGGTCGCGATATTCTTCGTCGCGCTTCTTTCTGCCGCAGAAGGTATCCAGCAGACGGTCGTAAACTATAAGCCCCGGAGCCACAATCAGGAACTTCTGCGTAAATCATCCGCTCTCCACATCCTCGTGCCGGGCATTTTTCAAATTGCCGAGTGCAGCTTTGCATTTGCAAAGATACTGCAAAAATAAGAGATAACAAAAAGATTCGCCACCTTTTTTATATTATCCCCCATTTTTTCTTGCGAAATCAAAATATTCTTCTCAAAATCTTTGGAGTATCAATAATTATCTGTATCTTTGCAGAGTGAAATGTTTAAAAATTACAATTATGGCAACACAAGTATTACAATTCAATCAGGCTCAACAGGCGGTGCTCAATGTTATCTCTTGTTTACAGTCAGAACAGGACTTGGCAGACTTGAAACGAACATTAGTTAAGTTCATGAATGATCGCTTGCAGCGAGAAATGGATAAGCTTTGGGAATCTGGCGAAATGAGCAATGAAAAGTTGCAGGAAATGCAGTCAGAACATTTGCGCACGGCTTATAAATAAACTGACTATGCAGAGAAACATCGTCTTAGATACCAACTGTCTCTTGCAGATAATTGCAAGGAAAAGCAAGAATTATTTCTTATGGGAAGGATTCTTGAATGGGGACTATTGTCTTTGCTATACAACTGAAATTCTAGAAGAATACGAAGAAATACTTTGTTTAAAAACGAATCGATTAATAGCAACTATGGTATTGGAGATTATAACTCAAGCTCCGAATACCCAAAGAGTTGATGCTCATTATCATTGGAATCTTATCACACAGGATCCCGATGATAATAAGTTTGTGGATTGTGCAGTCTTTGCTAATGCCGATTTTATTGTATCAGATGATAAACATTTCAAAGATTTAGAAAACATCGATTTTCCAAGAGTACTAGTAGTTAGATTAGAAGAGTTTGCCAGATTATACCGAAATCTTGATGCCAACTAATTAAAACTCTTTTCATCATTGAATTGACACATAGTTCGAGAGATAAATTGACACATATTTCGAGAGATAATATGTAAAAGAGCAGAAGCAAACACGGAAATACTCTTCACTCTTCACCAAACCCTCCGGAATACCGATAAACAGGGCGATTGCAGGGGTGAAGAGTTCGCAGCAGCTCTTCACCCACTCTTCACCACTCTTCACCCATATACTGTAAGCGGCTCCGCGTTTATACCATTGTAGTATTCTCATTTATTCGTACCTTTG
>JAJXAL010000110.1:0-11683 GCA_021628325.1 Segatella copri
TTGTCCAACTGTCAGATACTGTAATGGTTGGACAAATAGGTTCTCGTGACTTGGCTGCAATTTCTTTTGGTGGGAATGTTTATTTTTTTATTTATATATTTGGAATTGGCATCGTAAGTGTAGGCGTTATCCATGATGGTGTTTCCACCACTATTCACCGTGAGGTTCTGCAATCTGCGACGCTGTGGGTCGTAAGTGTAGAAGGTCTCAGCTCCGTTGCAATACTTCAAGTATGTGCGCTGCTCAAACTTGTCATAGCCTATCTTGCTCACATAATCGTAGCCGTATGACTTATAGCCATGAACCTTTTCAAGCTGACCACCGAGGTTATAAGAATAGGTAATCTTCTCCTCGTCTGGATAATAACATTTAACATAAAGCCCTAAAGCACCCGAAAGCGAATAAGAGGATGAGTTTTGAAGCGACCCTTTTAATATGAAGAAAACTTAAAAATGCTGAGCAGCTGCCCAAACTAACTCCACCTTTGTTACCTGCGGATAAGCTTCCTTATATTTATCTGTCAAATCCCAGAAGAAAAGCGAGCCTTCTTTTGGTTTCAAATAGAAATTCTCCAAAGTTCCGCCTTTACCATCTCCAACCTCGAAATAAAGTATACTGTGATCTTCATTATACGTAGTAGTATAATACCCATCCACCAACACCTTTCTACCAGCAAGGAACTGGATTCGGGATACTGTAAATACATCACCACGGCTCTTGAATTTAACAGCTTCATAAGGCTTACTTGCTATCGCATCCGATGCTATCACCAAAGAATCTTCCTTGGAAACACCCTCCACCTTACAATATTTTTGATAACCACTAAATACTTGTGTAGTCTCCCATAACGTCTCAACATCCTTGACTTCCACGGCAAGTTTTGCCTCATTACCATCTTCATCAGTCACTGTAACAATAGCCTTTCCCACAGCGATAGCAGACAAGCTAATACGCTCATCCTTACCATACTGCCCCGTCTCATGGATGCAAGTTACAGTGACTACTTTCTCATCAGAAGACTGTGCCGAAATCTTGCCCTTGGCTCCTTGCACATTCACGCAGGCACCCTGGGTGGTATATATGACAAGGCTATTGCCCTTGATACCCACTTGTTTGCCTGTGTTAATATCACCAATGATTTCATCCTGTGTGAGTTGAATACCATCATCATCGCTACACCCTACCATCAAGAGAGCGACGAAAGCCATTGCCAAAAAGTAAATCTTTGCTTTCATAAACTGTTGTTTTTATGAGTTATACATGATAGGCGCTTTGCCCATCCTCTATTTATTAAACATTATTCTCCCCCCATTATTGCATTCTTCTTCCTATTATCTTTCTTTATTTAACACACTTTTACGCAAAAATATAAGAAACGCCAGTTTGGTTTCTATACTATCGGCAGACTTATTCCGTTGATCTTCTGATAAATATCTAAGGCATAGATATCCGTCATGCCGCTGATGTAATCCAATACTGCCATGATTCGCTCTTCCAGACTTTCGTTCTCGATATCGTACTGGCTGCTTACCCGGCGCAGAAGCTGCTTGGAGTAGAAACGGGACGGGTTGACGGCGGCATCGATGAATACCTCCATCAGCGTAGCCATGATCTTGTAACCCGAAAGCTCGATGTCGAGAACGGGCTTGCTGGCATAAATCTTCTTTCTCGAAACCTGGGTGCAGGTGATGTAGGCATTGCGCTCGTGCTCCGAGATGTGGTCGATGAGGGTCCCTCGAAGGTGCCGGCAAGAATCTCTTCCTCGTGGTCGAGGAATGCCTTTACGCATTCGTTCTCCTGTTTGCCTATTACGCAGGCTCTCTCTTCTATCACCAGCCCTCTGTTCTGGAGCAAGGCAACCTGTTCATCTACGTTTATCGGTTGTTTGTCGTAATCCATATACCCTTTATAAAAAGCGAAGTCCCACCGTGGTACGCATCGTTGAGAGGCGTGGTGGGATTTGTTGCTGCAAACAATACTCTTTTTTATTGGAAACTCCAAATATTTTCTTCAAAATCTGATTGTCAAATATGGATTTTAACGTAAAAAGTTCTAATTTCCAAGTTTTTCTCCTTGTAAGCTATGCGAGATTTAGAAAAATATCGTATCTTTGTCCCCGAATTAAGGCGTTCTTTGCATATTGCAAAATACAGAAACGAGCAGAAGTCCGCTCGTTTCCATATTGTTACCTATATAATATAGGCAAACGCCCAACTTCTTGATTTTCAATCAAAGTCCAATTTAGAGCGAGTTAGAATAATTAACATTGAAATTTTTCGATGAAAACCTTTGCATATATGCATTTTTCTTCGTAACTTCGCAGCGGAATATAAAGAAGAAAAGCTATGGAAGAGATTAGAAAATATCCGGTAGGCATACAAACCTTCTCTGAGATACGAGAAGAAAACTATGTGTATGTGGATAAAACTAAGTATATTGTGGATTTCGTAAGAAATGGATCCAAATATCTGTTTCTGAGTCGCCCAAGACGATTCGGAAAGTCTCTTTTTGTCTCTACACTTCAGGCTTATTTTGAAGGAAGAAAGAATTTGTTTGATGGGCTTGCCCTTGGGGATTATGAGAAGGAATGGGTAAAGTATCCGGTTTTTCATTTTGATATGAGTACGGCAAAGCACATGAATCCTGCTGACTTAATCAATGAATTGGAAGGTAAGCTAAGCCAGTTGGAACAAATCTATGGTACGGAAGATTGGGCTATTAAGGCTAATCAGCGTTTGGAATGTCTGGTAAAACGTGCTTATAAGCAGACGGGGCAGAAGGTAGTCATTCTCATTGATGAGTATGATGCTCCATTGCTGGATGTCGTGCATGAGAAGGAAAATCTGGTAGAACTCCGTTTGATCATGAAGAACTTCTATAGTCCTATTAAATACTTGGACCCTTGGTTGCGTTTCGTCTTTATTACTGGTATTACCAAGTTCTCTCAATTAAGTATCTTTAGTGAAATCAACAACCTGGATAATATCAGCATGTTCGACCAGTATTCTGCTATCTGCGGTATTAGTAAGACGGAACTTCTGAATGATATGAAGCCAGATGTGGAGTTGTTGGCAAAGCATTTAGGCAGAACCTTGGAAGAAACAATAGGTGAACTTACGTCATATTATGATGGCTATCATTTCAGTGATCATTCAGAAGATATATTCAATCCTTTCAGTCTTGTGAAGGCCTTGAAGAACAAAAAGGTTTCGGCTTATTGGTTCAGTTCCGGTACGCCAAGTTATCTCATCAAGACTTTGCAGAAGTATCATGTGGGAGTAATGGATATAGAGCAGAAAAGTGTAGGGGTTGATGACTTTGATGTTTCGCCAGAGCAGATGACTTCAGCGCTTCCTTTGCTCTACCAGAGTGGTTATCTTACCATCAAGAAGTATAATCCGCTATTGCAATGCTATCAGCTGGACTATCCTAACAGGGAAGTGCGCATAGGAATGTTGAAATCGCTTGCGCCAAACTATCTGTCTCCAATTCAATTGGATAATAATAGTTTTATCTTTGCCTTTTTGGAACAGCTCTATAGCAACAACATGGATGGCGCCTTGCAGAAGATGCAAGCTTATCTTGCTAGTATCTCCAACCGTCTGTCTAATAAAAACGAGAAGGATTTCCAAACGGTGTTCTATCTCATCTTCAATCTCTTGGGTGCTTATATCCTAGTGGAAGAAGATAGTGCAATAGGTAGGGCTGATGCCGTTCTGCACATGCCAGATACAGTGTATGTGATAGAGTTGAAATATGATAAATCGGCAGAAGAGGCTCTGAGGCAGATAGACGATAAGGGATATCTGATACCTTATTCTGCAGATGGAAAGCGATTGGTTAAAGTAGGAATCAATTATGATAGCCAAAAGCGAATGATAGGGGATTGGAAGATTGAAGAAACATAAGAATATAGAAGATTTGAAGGAAAGCCTCGGCTACTAAGATGTAGTCGGGGCTTTTTGAAATTTGTTTTATGAAGATACTACGTATATCCCCCTTCCCAATCGTATTATTAGCAAAAACAAAAGAAATGTAACCTATGTAAGCAAGGCTTCTGGCAAGATGGAGAAGACTTCGCCAGCCAAGACGGGTTGCAACATAGCCAGCGTAAACCGACAGATAATGGGCATTGCCCGAGATGCAGCCCGCGTCTATGCCGCAACCGGTGATGATGTCGCAGCATGCCTTTAAGGTAATGGTTTTATCTCCTTAGGTAAGCGCTGAACAGCCTGCGAGCAAGAAACTCTCGGAACAGAAGATTTCCTATCAGAAAGAATCTGATGCGAAAGCAGGGAATCTGGGCAATATGACTTACGCTACAGTAAGCTTCATTGAGCCGGAAATACAGGCAGAGCAGCAGCGTACTACAGCCATCGTGCAGACCAGCGATAAGGGCGGTTATTACATCGACGTATTCCGCAGCCGAAAGAAGGAAGGGGGCGACAAGACCCACGATTACTTCTATCACAACCTGGGATAGGAGATGAAGGTTATGGATGCGGCAAGCGATAAGGCGCTCGATATGAAACCTACTGAGGAACTCGCTTTTGCCGGCGGTCATCTCTATGCTTATTCCTATTATATATAATAAGGTAAGCGCTGAAATGACCTCTTCTGTCAAGACCCAGTTTGTAACCAGGATAGAAGATGAGAAGGTGGTGGCTACGATGGACAACCAGAAGGAGATTACGATGACGATGTGGATGAAGGCGGATGAAAACCGCACCATCTTCGAGGCGCTCTCTCCTGCCAATCTGGAATACGAGCGTATGCCTAACCAGCCTTATAAGGTAATCGACCTGCCGGTATTGACCTTCGTGGCTCGCCAGAAGGGTGAGGCGTGGAATCATCCTTTTGTCTGCGTATATGAACCAAGTTCTGATACGGTACCGGGCGATATTGCATCGGTAGATTACTTTACGCCAAGCGAGCAGGGTGCCGTGGGCATCATCGTAAAACTGAAGAAGGGAACAGAGCAGCGCATCGTCTGTTCAGAGAATGGAAAGGTTAGCCTTTTTAATTAATTTTACAAGGCAATCCCTATAGCAATGGTTTATCATCGCTATAGGGATTGTTTTGTTGTATAGTCAAGCCATTATAAAGGCGATTTCATCTCGTGAGCAAGGGAATACTTATGATAGAGTTGCTGGTCGATGCTCTCTATTGATTAGCCCCTAATTGCTGGAGATTGTTGATGAAAGTATTGACACTTACCGCTCCTTCTATGGGGAAATTCTCAAATACCATAAAATAGTAGAATTTAGCTCCTGCCAACTTAGACCATGTATCTCCACAAATCAACTTGTTCTTGCTATCAGAACCATCAAGATAATTGCCCTTGGTCTCTAGCATGACTGTGATGCCATTGTTGAGAATAATGATAAAATCAGGATAAGCATTGATAAAACCATTGATGCAGAAACCTTTCCCTCTTTCTTGATTGCGATGCCAGCATTTTACGCAGTCAAGGCTGATTACCTGCTCAATGACTGTTCTCTCAAACCCATTGAAGCCTTCTTCCTCTTGATACATTTTCTTCTCAATGGCTGGTGCCTTGTCTTTGCTCAATATAATGTCGTTAGGGAGATGTTCTGTGGGTTGCAAAGAGATTTGCCCGGAGCGTATCTTGCCCTCGAATTGTCTCTTGGCATAGGATATTTTGAGAGCCTTGACTTTGCTCTTGAACGACTGCATGGTCTCATTCAAGTTCTTTCCTAACATTTGGAGGTGCGACAAGTCGTAATCTTGAAGCACGTTTTTAATGTAGGTATGTAATTCGCCGTCAGATATGCTGTTGTCTTGTGTTATATCGTCTCTGATGGACTTAGACAACTGAACGATAATGCTATTCTTGTCTTGGATGTTGCCATAGAAGTTTTCTAATTCAAAGGCCTCTTTCTCCTTGACTGCAAAAGCGGTGATGTCATTCTCGTTGTTCTTGTCAATGTCAATCCTTCTGATGTTGGAAGTGTTATAGTTGAATTCTATGTGACGGTCTTCTGCCGAGAGATTGAAGCCTTCGAGCAATACTTCTGGAGTAACGAGAATCTTGGTGCTGCTTGTACCGAATATCCCATAGTCTTTTTCGGTATTGACATAGAACTTGGGCAATAAGATACTCTCTGCTAAATCTTCGTAGCTTTTTCTGATAGGGTATATGTTTGTCTTTTGCATGATTTCTTCGCTTATTCCACTATTGGTGGATTCCTTCACTTGCCGTTCGTAAGTTCGGCTCATTTCCTCCGCCTGTTTCATGAGCGAAATGGTGGCGGAGTCTTCTTGTATCGCTTTTTGTTGTGAGGTAGAAGGCATGATGATGTCTTCTGCTTTAAAGTTCCATTCGGATTGCTCTTCTTGGGCGGTCTCGTCATTCTTGGGATCGTTATCACAGCCAAGTTTTAGAGCTTCGTCGTTTCTGAAGTTTAGCATAGGTTCATTTGGAGTATCCGTCTTGTTTGTCGTCGTGTCGTTTGCGATATAGTCACGACGGCTGTACCCCGACATTCTCAGGCTTTCCACCACATTGTCGATGGTGGTGTGGAAGTTGGTGGATGATGTGAGTACATACGACATGTTGAGCAAGGCGCTGCCATGCTGTCTCGTGTAAGGCTGGCGCAAGACACGGCCTAATATTTGTTCCACGTCAATCTTGGAAGAGCGATTGGCTACCGATGCCAAAATGTAGGCGAACGGACAATCCCATCCTTCTTTCAAGGCGTTGACTGTGATGATGTATCTCACAGGACATTCTCGGCTCATCAAGTCGATGCCTTTCAGCTCATTTTGATTGGCTGTCTTTATCTTGATTTCCTCATTTGGGATTCCTGCTTTCACGAGTTTAGCCTTGATGTTGGAGAAGGTTACGCTGTCTTCGTCATTCTTGGGTTGTGCTTGGAAAAGGACGATAGGACGAATATAGTCACCGCCATTCGTCTCTTCGCTCTTGGCTTTGTCTTCCAAGTTCTTTCTGAGGGCTATGGCGCTATTGATTACATCTATATGATTCTGGTAGTTGCTCACCATGACAGGGAGTTTGACCATGTTTTCTCTTTTCAGGCTTGCTGGGTCAACAAAACTGATGATGTTGCTCTTGTTGCGTGGAGTGGCTGTCAGGTTGAGCACGAAGCAAGGGTTGATGTTGGTAAGCGTATCGATGCGCAGGTTACCCTCGAAGTTATGGCTCTCGTCGATAATCGTGACGGGATTGAGATGGGCGATGACTTGAATGAGTGAGGTCTCGTCGGCACCTTCGATATGTTTCTCGTTAGGAGAGTAGGTCTTGGCAAACTCGGCAAGATTCTCATTCTCGTTATACACTAATCGCTTGTCTGTGGCTTTCGTGGCAAATGATTGGATGCTCAATACGAAAATACTCAGTTGCTCTTTTATGATAGTTGGGTTGAAGTTTTGACCGAATAGAAGGGCTTGCTTGTCATACACTTCAACTCTTCCATTGAAGAGCGTATCAATTCTTTGACGATAAGGATGTTGTGGATTCTTCAGATTCTCGTATGTCTGTTTGAGTATTGTGTCTGATGGTACAAACCATGCTACGACTTTAGTCCTATTCACAGGCATTGCGTCGAAGATAGTGCGTATGGCATTGCAGGCGATAAAAGTCTTACCTCCTGCGGTAGGTACTTTTATCGTCATGTTTGGAGCTCCATTCATGGTGTCGCAATAGGGATGAAAGGTCTCTTCACCTTGTTGGAGGGTAATGCCATTTTGCTTCCAGTAGGTGGAGAAAGCCTTATGGTTGCTTCCTTGCTCCTTTAGGATAGCTATGTATTGGGCAAGGTCGTTGAGGACTACTTGCTGATATTGTTTCAATTCCATAATCTAAAATCGTTTGATGTCACGTGGTATCTTCTTGAACTTGATGTGATGCTCAGTCATGAACTTCTCATCGAGCAAACAACGGTCGGCGTAGATGATGTACATCTCGTGCTTGCTTTTTACGATGTTTGCCAATGTGTCGAAGCTTAGTGTTGTTGCCTTGTCTGTTTGATAATAGAAGTAATAGCCTGCTCGGTTGTACTCGTCGAGTAGGAATTCTTCGTCCTTGTCTTGTTGGCGTAAGAGAGGCTGCTTGGTCTCGGCATAGTATATGTATTCTCTTATCTTGTCTATGCCGACCTCCTCGTTCAAATTGCCATCTTCGTTGAAGAGTGGGGCACCTAATTCGTAATAGTCGAATGCACCGCCTAAGCTTTCCATTTTGTCATCATATATTTTCGTGCCGATTACTTTCAGGCAGTTGTCTGCAATCTTTGGCTTGCTAATCTTGGTATATTCGTTGGCCTTTTCGATAGAGATGCTTTCGGCTTCTTTCAAAAACTCTTCGGCTTTGAGGATGTTTTTGGCTGTCAGTTTCTTGCTGTAAATTTCCTCTTCTTTCTTGCCCTTGAAGGGATAGCCTGAAATGGCGCGGCGCATACGCTCGGCGGCAACCGTTTCGGCATAGTCCATGATGTCAATCAGGATAAACTTGCGTTGGCTTTCAGGCTTCTGTTGGTTCTCCATCAATACAGCATGACCTGTAGTCCCGCTTCCTGCAAAGCAATCGAGAATGATGCTGTCTTCTTCCGTCGCTATGTCAATGATGCGCTTCAACAAGCGGGTGGGCTTGGGTGTTTCGAATGGGCATTTGCCTTCGAAGATGGTTTTGATTTCTTTCTTGGCTTCATCGGTGTGGCCGACTTCTGAGTAGGGCCAAAAGTTTGTGGCAAGTTTGCCCTCAACCTTTGTAAGGTATGTTTTACGTGCGATGCCTCCCAAGCCTCCTTTCGTGAAGTAGAACTTAGGCCATTGCCCTCTCTCATACACGGCTTTAGCCTTGGCTTGTGATATTTCTAAAGGTTCTTTTAGCATGATAGCCTTGATGCCTTCCCTAACCTCAGTTGGCGAGACACCACAAATCTCGGCTCTGCGGTCTGCATCGTTGATGTCGCGCAGTTCGTATTCGCACCAACCGTTCATGTGATTAAGCATGTCTGTTTGTTGGTAACGCCAACATGAAGCATTGTATGGATATAAAAGTTCACCGGTAAATGGATGCTGGATGGCGTAAACCATCGTTTGGTGAGTCCTTGCGTTAGGGGCGCAAGGATTGTCGCTTCTCCATAATGCAAAGTCATTGTCTGGATTCTTGTATTTGGAATCCATTTCCTCGGTGCGTTCGAGCTTGTATGGTGTCCAGTTTGGGTTCTTACCATACACGTATAAATGTTCCGTTTCGGTAGGTAATCCCTTCTTGTCGTTTCTTGGCGAATAGGTCTTTTGCCAAGCTATATTAGCCACAAAGCAAGTTACTCCAAAAATCTCATCGCAGATCTTGCGTAGTTGTGCATCCTCTGCATCACCAATAGATATAAAGATTGCACCATCCTCACTCAAAAGTTTCTTCATCAATACGAGACGAGGATACATCATGCAGAGCCACTTGTCGTGTCGGCTTAAGTCTTCTCCTTCTCTGCCCACTACTTCTCCAAGCCATTTCTTGATATGAGGGTCGTTAACATTGTCGTTATAAACCCAATTCTCGTTACCTGTGTTGTAAGGAGGGTCTATATAGATGCATTTGATTCTTCCCTCATATATGGGCATGAGAGATTTGAGTGCCAACAGATTATCTCCATGGATAATCATGTTGCCACTATGGGTTGGTTCTGTTGTCTGCCCTTTTTCGGCAGAATAACCGTATTGATGTTCCAATACATGATAGGGCACATCATTATGATGCCCCACCACATTGTCTTTTCCTATCCAATTAAGTGTTGGCATTATATCTATAGTTTATGGGAGTGAGGAGTAAGGACTTTAACAGGCACTTTCTTCATGCTTGGAAAAGCAGAAATAGGCATCGTTATAGAACGACCGTCTTGCAGGGTAACTTCAAACTTACCTCTCTTTGGGAACGATACAGCCTTGATTTTCGGCTTCACATTCCAATAACCTTCATTCTGATACATATTTTTACTTTTTTATTTTTATTATTCTTATAGTTTTACCTTCCTTGAATTGCTTCCATTGGTAAAGCAGTTTAGTTTGGTATCTCTTTGCTATATCAAGAACCTCTTTGCATCCTGTCTCTTACCCTAACCATATCGACCTTGGCTCCAAACAACTTTTCCAAGTCGGTTTGTATCAAGTCTAATGTCAAGAAAGAAGGAGCCTTGCCTTCGTAACAAATGTCAACATCATTCTCGTCAGTCTGTTCACCACGAGCTACTGAGCCAAAGAAGCCAATCTTTGTCAATCCATATTTTGAAGTAGCGATACTCTTGTACGACTTCAAAAGGTTTAGTATTTCAGATATTGTCTTCATTGTTATAATATTTATGTCCTTTATTTCACTCTTTCATACCCTTCGTAATAGTATGACAGCTCGATGCCCTTGAAGATGCCTTCTCGGTTACGTGATTTCATCTTGTAAGACGCCTTATTACGAACCCACTGCAAAAATACAAACTTTTTTCTAAACTCTCGCATAAATGAGGGAAATATTTTCATTTTTCTTATGGAAATATCGGTTGTTTTTACGTGTTTATTAATCTTTGTACGTAATAAGATTAAGAAGAATCTAATAATCACAATAAAATGATGAAGATAAGAAGAATACTTTTTTGTATGGCCACTATTGCCATATCGCAGATAAGCATGGCGCAGAAGGTGCAGACTGCTGCGCAGGTTCCGGCACTCGATGTTGATAAGCAGTTGCAATACTGCCACAAGCAGGTGAAGCGTGCCCTGGCAGAGTTGCAGCAGAAGGCTGGTTCTTACGACTATACGATGGAACCTCGCAATATTCTGAAGGGCGATAAGCAGAAAGGGTGGAACTGCCGCAAGGCTACGGCGGAAGAGTGGTGTGATGGCTTCTGGCCAGGCATCCTCTGGATGGACTATCAGAATACAAAGGATGAGGCTGTGCGCAAGGCTGCCGAAGGATATACGGAATCACTGAAAGGCATTGCCTATCGTCCTTGCTACGACCACGACATCGGTTTCCTGATGTTCTGCTCTTACGGCAGAGTTCCACGACTGCGTATGCTAACGGAGTCATATCCGTAGGCTTATCGAGACGTCTGTGTCAGCTTATCGAGACGTCTAACTCGCTAAACGAGCCATTTGAGTTAGCAAACTGAGCTACTTGAGTATTCTTTATCATATGCTTACGAGCAAAATATATAAAATAAGTAGAGGGTGTGTCATAAGTCCGTAATACAGCATCATTTTTTTAGTTAAAGTTCTGCCTTTATCCATCACATCCATCACGTTTTCTGTTTTTCGAAACTTTAATTATTTGATAATGAGATTGTTATATTTTTTTTGCTTGGCGTGACGGATTGATAAAAAGTTTACAATATCCATCACGCTATCCCTCACGATTTGGGGTTGTCTATCACGTTTTTCTGCTAATCATTATGCAGAAGATACCGGATTCGTTTACGAGTAAAGCAAACTCCTTGCCGATGGGCGGAAGTTGAGGAAAGTCAACGTGAATTATAAATAAGTTTTAACCGAGTCAACTCGTCTTACAAATAAAACTAAAAGTGGTCAACTAAAATCGTAAACCACAACGTATCGGTTCGTTTCACAGGATGAAACAAAGTGTTTCCATATCATGAAAGTACATATAAAAAGTGTTTGAGAGAAGAATGAGGAAAGTTTACTGGTTATC
>JAJXAL010000111.1:0-11582 GCA_021628325.1 Segatella copri
GTTGTGGGCGTTATCCTGGCGATGATGCTCTTGCGCAAACTCTTTGTGAAACCGGAAGATCTGGAGATTCGCAGTAATGATGATGACGACCATACGTCTATCGGACAATACGTAATCGTGAATCCTGCCCTGAACGGCAATACCATAGCAGAGATTACGATGATGACGCATCGCAAGTTCATCATCTCCCGTGTGTGGAGAGGCGAACAGGTGATTGTTCCTCAGGCTGATACGGTTCTTCATACGAATGATAATGTGCTCGTGGTTACCAATAAGGATGAGGTTTCGGCGATGCAGATTCTCTTCGGAAAGAAGGTGGATAAGGAGTGGAATAATGATAAGGTAGACTGGAATGCGATTGATGCGAAGGTAGAAAGCCGCATTATCGTTGTAACCCGTCCGGGACTCAACGGTAAGCGCCTGGGCAGTCTGCAGATGCGAAATTCCTATGGCGTGAATGTGAGCCGTGTGCTTCGTGGTGATATCCGTCTGCTGGCTACCGATGATCTCCGTCTGCAGTACGGCGACCGACTGACGGTAGTTGGCGACCCAACGAGTATCGACCATGTAGAGCAGTTCCTGGGTAATGCCGTAAAGACTCTGAACGAGCCGAACCTCGGCGCCATCTTCCTCGGAATCATTCTCGGTCTTGCCGTGGGAACCATTCCTCTGGATATTCCTGGAATGACGGCTCCTGTACGTCTGGGTATTGCCGGCGGTCCTATCGTGATGGGTATTCTGATTGGTGCACTCGGACCTCGTGTGCATTTCATCTCTTATATGACGCGAAGTGCGGGCCTGATGCTGCGAGAACTGGGTCTTGCCCTCTATCTCGGTTGCTTGGGCCTGGCGGCAGGTGGACAGTTCTTCGAGACGGTAGTCCGTCCGGAAGGTTTGATGTGGGTAGGCATCGGTTTCCTTATCACGGTTGTGCCTGTGGTTATCGTAGGTCTCATCATCCTGAAGACCAAGAAGTATGACTTCGGCAGTATCTGCGGAATCCTCTGTGGAAGTATGGCGAATCCGATGGCTTTGACTTACGCCAACGAGACGCTCGACGGCGATACGCCAAGCATCAGTTATGCTACGGTTTATCCGCTCGGCATGTTTATCAGAGTGGTGATAGCTCAGGTTATCGTGATGTTCTTTGTCTGATATTCCGATGTTTTCATCTGTTTCTGCGGATTCTGTCATCCGCAGATATGAAGAAAGGCTGGTTTCGGTTAGAAATCAGCCTTTCTTGTTATAGTCATTTTCTTTCCCGTCATCGGGTGCTCAAATGTGATTTCTTCAGCATGAAGATGCAGTCTCGTTGCCGTCTCGTTGCCGTAGAGCGGATCGCCTATGATAGGGGCATTCAGACCTTCCTGGTGAGCACAATGCACCCTCAGCTGGTGCGTTCTGCCCGTTTTAGGATAGAGCGCCAGGCGCAGATGGGTATCGTCGATACGCTCTAGAACCTCGTATTCAGTAATGGCTTCCTTGCCCTGTTCGCGGTTTACAATCTGGCGTGGACGGTCTAGAAAATCTGCCATCAGAGGAAGCGAGATGTAGCCTTTTCCGCTTTCTGCTTCTTTCAGAATCCGGTTGCACGATTCCTTGTCTTTCCCACAAACGATAGCTACGTATTTCTTCTGAACACGATGATTCAGAAACTCCTTTTGCAGACGATGATAGGCAAACTCGGTCTTGGCAATAATCATCAGTCCGCTTGTTGCCATGTCCAGACGATGGACGATGAGCGGACCGGTAGCTTCCTGATATTTCCTGCGCATCAGAGCGTAGATGGAAGGCTGGGCTGCATCTTTACCGGGAACGGAGAGCAATCCTTCGGGCTTATAGATGACTGCCAGCTCGCGGTCTTCGTAAAGCGTTTCCACCTTATTATATATAGTAGCCTCGGTCTGTTGGGTTTCAAAGACCTGTTGAGGCAGCATCCAATGTAATATCGGTTTGCATTTTCCGTTGCAGGCTGGATAAAACTGAAGATGATGTCTGATTTCTTCTTTCGGACTCTCTCCCCACCAGAACATCGCCATCTGCAGAGGCTTGTAGCCATGCTGGTAAGCGTATTGCAGGAGTTTCGGTTCGCAGCATTCTCCACTTCCGGCAGGTGGAATCTTAACCGCCTCGTCCTTGAAAATCTCCAGCAGATCCTTACTTTCTCCTTCCGCATTCAGCATCTGGAATTTCGAAAACAGCCATTGCTGAAGTTCTTCAGATAACTGTTTGCGGAGCTGTTTCGCACTTTTCAAATCCTTTTCGTAGTTTTCATATAGCGTTTCGTACGCCGTCTTTTCGTTTATCGATTTCTTCAGTCTCTTCAGTTCAGCCTTCATAAACTGGCTCTCTTTTATCATCGCTTTCTCTTCTTCCTCGCTCAGGGGCGTTCCTGCCGAAAGGGCTTCCTGGCGCCTTGCATCTCGCTTTTCCTTTGCTTCTTTTATCTTTGTCTGATAGTTTGCGATAACTTCCTGGCGCTTTTGCTGCAAATCATCAATCAGGCTTTTCGCCTTAATCAGGGTTTCGTTGGCTTCAAACTGTCTGATTTGCTGGTTCATTTCCGAAATCTCAGCCTCATGTACCTTGAAATATCCGTCGGGTTGTAGATAATCGAATACGGCTGGCACAAAACCTTCCCAGTCGCTTCTGCCGCCAATCTGTCCGCTATAAGCTCTCAGATAGCCAATCTTACTGTTGTCGGCTTCTACGATAAGTACGCCGAACATCTTTCCACGGTCTATTTCCTCCCGCCAGTCGTTTCGCTGTGAGAGTTCATCCTGCAACTCTCTGCATGCTTCGATGCAGAGCGGATGAGGTTCGTAGCTGAATGGATTGTTCATCCTTTCAGGTATATTTTTGGGGTCGATATTTTTAAATAATTGCATTTCCATACTACAAAGGTACACATTTAAACGCGTTTTAGTTCATATTTTATATAAAAAATGAGTTTTTCAGTTATTTTTTTGTCTATTTGGATTTTTTGTTGTACTTTCGCAACTGAAACATAAATTCATTTAAATAGTCTATCATGGTAAGTGTATATAGAAAGATAATGACGATGCAGATTAAGAACGGACTGTGCCTTCTGTGGTTATTCGTTCTGATGCTGCTGTTTGCCGCTTGTTCTCATCGGCAGAAGGGTGATGAGTCGTGGCATAAAGATATCGATGAATTTGTGTCCGGTCACCAATCTCTCATGCAGAGTCATCCTGATTCGATGATCATGCTGATAAGAAATTTCAAATGTGAAGGTAATCCTGATAAAAGCGATCAATGGAAAAAATTATTAATAGCTAAATGTTATTATATGAAGGGGGCTGATGCCCAATGCCAGTTGTTGATAGATTCGGTTAACGCTTATTGCAAACAAACTCCTGACAACAGAATTCTTTCTTATGCTGATAATCTGCAAGGCATACTTTTGCTGGTTTCCGGCAAGAGGAAGGAGGCTTTGAATTATTATGAGAAAGCTTATCATGAAATCATGAACCTTGACAGTTGCGGCGAGGCGATTGATGTATGTATCAATATTGCCGATGCGTCCAGACAGATGGGTAAGCTGGCGGATGCTTCTTCCTGGTATCGCCGTGCCCATTTCCTGGCAGATTCTCTGAATCAGCATGAAGCCCAGAACAGTATTCTCTCAGGACTGGGACAGGTTTATAATGATTTGCAGAACTATCAGCTGGCGCATCATTATTTCCAGAAGGCTGAACGCCTGTATCCGCCAAAGAATCCGAAAGATGTTCATTTCTTTTACAACAGTTGGGGAAATGTGTACAGCAGTCAGGAAAAACCGGCTGAGGCTCTGAAATGCTTCCTGAAGGCTCAAAAGGCTACACGGCAGATGGAACAGCCCCTGGCAACGGCTATTGTTGATGCTAATCTCGGACAGACTTATCTGGAACTCAACCGGTTGGATTCTGCACAGAAATATCTGACTCTTACCACGAAATTCTTCTTTGCCCAGCCCTCCATGCAGAGCGATGTGCAATTCTATGTGGATGGGTTGAATGCATCTCTGGCTCTGAAGCAGGATAATCTGGCTAAGGCTACTGAGATTTTGAACAAGCCATACGATCTCTCCAAGATGTCGCCTAATTATCTTTACCTTTATCATAAGGGACTGGCGGCTCTTTGTGAGCGCAAGGGACAATATGCCAAGGCTCTGCAATATCAGAAACTGATGAATCAGTACGACGATTCGCTCCGTAATGCCACGATGGTTTCGAATGTTCAGGAGAATGAATTGAGATTCAAGCAGGATACGGCCATCGTTCGCCGTGATTTATCCCTTAGCACCACGCAAGCAGAGGTAAGATCCTTTAGAGTCATCCTGCTCCTGATTATCGGCTTGCTGGTAATGAGCGTGTTGGCTCTCATCGCTTTCATCCGTTACAAATGGATGCGCAGCAAGCATCAGCATCATGAGGAGATGAACCGGATGATGGCTCTGAAGATGGAGAATGTGCGCAATCGTTTCTCGCCTCATTTTGTATTTAATGTGCTCAATATCTTTGTATCTAATCTTCCGAAGGGGGTTAATGTCAAACCGCTTCAGCTCCTGATACAGGTACTGCGTGCCTACTTGCTTTCTTGCGATAAGATGGCGGTAAGTTTGGAAGAGGAACTGCAGATGGTGACGAGCTATTCTACTCTTCGCCATGAAACCAATCCGTTCCTTCCGATGCCTCAGTTCCATGTTGCCAAGGATGTGGATATGAAGCTCATGCTGCCGTCTATGATTATCCAGATTCCTGTAGAGAATGCTTTGAAACATGCTTTTGTGGGAATGAAAGAGACGGAAGATAAGCCTTTGCTGGATGTAAACATCTGGGTTGAGGACGATATGCTCCGCATAGATGTTACAGACAACGGATGTGGAGTTTCGGGTACCGTTGGCAAGAAAAAGAAAAATTGTGCTGCCAGTACGGGAACCGGATTGAGAATTCTGAACAGTACCATCGAAATGCTTAATGCAAGCAACGAACGCAAGATGTTTTTCAAGATGCAGAGCAACAGAGGAGCATCAGAAGAGGAGGGTGGTACCAGGAATAGAGGAATATGTGTAAGTATCGGAGTTCCATGTAATTACGATTATAATGTCTTTAAGTAAGAAACTTTTCATAAGAATTTAAAACGAAATAACATGCAAGATAGAATTAAGGTTGTGATTGTGGACGATGAACCACAGAGCATCCACAGGTTGCAGGATGATTTGGCAACTCTGGAAGATTTTGAGGTGATTGCCACATCCTCTTCGGCGGTATCGGCAAAGAATCTGGTGATGAGCATACAGCCCGATGTGCTGTTCATCGATGTTGAAATGCCTGGACAGACGGGTTTTGAGGTGTTGCAATCTCTGAGAGATGAAATTCCGATGGAACTTATCGTAGTATTTTACAGCGCCTTCGATAAGTATATGATTGATGCGCTCAGAGCCTCTGCCTTCGATTTCCTGTTGAAACCTTATCAGCAGGATGAGTTTGAACTGGTGGTAGACCGAATCCGGCAGAAAATGAAAGATGGAGATGATGTGGATGAAGATGCTTCTTCCGTTCCAGAGTTCTCTTCCTGTTCTTCTGAATCAGTCTTGGCTTCTCAGAAGGCTCAGGATTTTTCGGGAATGAATGGGATGCTGGGAACAGCAGCCAAGCGTCTTGCCATTCAGACCATTTCGGGTTTATTGATGTTGAAGCCCGATGATGTGTTCAGTTGCACTTTTGATGAGGCTACTCATCTTTGGCAGTTGAAGTTGTCGAATGGGCAGGTTTATAAATTGAAGAGGCAGGCCACGGCAAAGACCATCCTTTCCATGTCGCCTTCTCTGGCTCAGGTTCGTCAGGATTGCATCATCAATCTCGATTATCTTCTCTGCATCGAGAATTATACGCTCCGCTGCATCTTTTCTCCTCCTTTCGACCATGAGGAAATCACGGTTTCCCGCCGCTGCTATAAGGCGGTAAAGGATCAGTTGGAGATATTGTAGGAATCGGAAAAAAGAAGAGGGTGTGCAAGATATAGTCTTTGCACGCCCTCTTCTTCTATGTTTTTATTCTTCAGTAATTCCCCAATCCAATAGCCCTTTGCCTTCCTCGTCCAGCTCGATGCCGAGACCTATCACCTTTCGCTTGTCTGCTTGGAAAGGCTCCAGGTATTTGTTATCCAGTATCTGCTGAATGGCAGCCTTTTTACCACCATTATTTTTCAGTTTCAGTTCTATCACGTAGATGTAGCGTGAAGTTTGGGCGATGAGGTCGATCCTTCCTGTTGCAAGCATATGCTCTACCTCCACTTTCAGACCGATGGCATTCAGAATAGTACTGATGATGAGACGGTAGCGCTCTTCCATATCCATCGAGGCAAGTTTCTTGTTGCTGTAAGGCACATCGGCAACCAATGCTTTCAGTGTTTTCATGGCATCTGCGATTTGCCCGGTACCCAATTGGCGGAACAGACTGCCTTGCAGACTGATAATATCGCTTTCTGATTTCATGGTCAGGCTTGGCAGTACAACCTCGTAAAGAGCCTGTTTCACTTCTTGGTTTGGAAAACCTAAGAAATAGCCAAATTCATCGCTCGACTTGATGGTAAGGTAACCCGTCTGATAGAGAAAGAGTTCGGCACCACCATTTATGACATCAGAACTCTCAAGAGTCTTGCGTAAAATCGGACAATTTTCGAAATTCCGTAAGCGCAGTTCCATGTTGTCCACAAACTTAGGTAGCATGGATGTTGCTCCTGATGAAACCCAGAAACAGCTCAAGTCTTGTGCGTCGAGTGCATTAAGGAGACTGAAAGGATTGTAGATGTCCACCATGTTTCTGCGACTGAAATGGTATCCATCGTAGTAATCCTTCAGGTTATCATGAGTTTGCTGCAAGGTCCACTCGTTCACTTCAGCCATTCTTTCCAGTTCCGGCTTGAAGTTCTCCCCGATTTCTCCTTCTGTAATACCGCAGATAGCAGCATATTCAGGAAGGAAACTGATATTGGTCAGGTTGTTGAGAACTGAGAAAAGAGAAATCTGTGTAAACTTGGTGATACCCGTAATGAAGACGAAACGTTGGTACGCATCATCAGCTTTCAAGATGGAAAACACGCTTCTATATACTTCTGTGCAACCCTCATGCTCGGGAGTTTTCCACGAGTGCTGGAGAGGAGAGTCGTACTCATCGATAAGAATGGCAACCTTGAGCCCTGTTTGCTCATAGGCGGTTTTAATGATGAGGTCGAAGCGGTTTCCTAGTGAATCTGTTGGTTTGATATGGATGCCATATAATTGCTCATAAACATCAAAAGTTCGATCCAGGTATGCCTTAACTTCATTTGCTGTCGCTCCCCCTCGGCTCATGTCGAGTCGAATAACCGGGTACTGTTTCCATTCCTTCTCCAACTCCATGATTTTCAGTCCTTCGAAGAGCTCTTTCCTTCCTTCGAAGTAAGCCTGGAGTGTATCAACAAGCACAGACTTACCGAATCGGCGAGGGCGGCTCAAGTAATTATACTGTAAGCCATTGTTCGCCAATTTCCAGATGATGTCACTCTTATCTACATAGAGATACCCTTCTTCTCTGATTTTATTGAAAGACTGTATGCCTACCGGCAGCTTTCTGAATTTATTGTTTGCCATAATCTTTTCTCCTATTCCTATCTTTAGCCGCAAAGATACGGTTATTTTTTGAATCATGCAAGTTTTTGGCAATTAAAAAGATGTAAATAGATACCTGATAAAAGAATATATTGTACATGCTCTAGAAAAATGCATTTTTTCTTGGTTTATCCACGGAAAAAGCTTATCTTTGCATAATAATAAAGGAAAATTATAACAAAAAGGTGGAATGATTTGCTTATCACCACAACATTTAAACCCCATTAGTTATGACGGAAGATATTAATATATTGACATTCGATAGCTTTATTCAAAAGATTAAGACTATCAAGACATATCGCAGTAACGCCAATAAGGAATACAAGGTAGTTAAGGTAAACAAGATCGCATTGGTACTTAGAGATCAGCGCACTAAGGCTGATTTTGAAGTACCAGCAGCCCAAGTATTCGCTGCCATGAAAGAACTTGGTATTGAAAACTGCACGGTTCTTAAAATGCGCCAGTATGTAGGAACACATGCTGCACCAGCCTCTGCCGCCCTCATCTTCTGGGCTTTCGGACGAGGACAGGTTCAGGCAGCAATAAAAAAGTTTGCCGATTTGACGGTTAGGATAATAAGAGAACAGCAAAAACGGAAATAGTAAATCTGGCAACCTGTACGGTTGAAAGCGCTTCTATTGACAATATATACGCAAGTTTGCTCCACGCGCCCTGGGCTAGGAGCTTTTGAGCCTTCAGCCCGTACTTGAACCACATGCGAAAGTTCTGTTAATAATTGATTGTAGATTTTACGTCTCATAACTTCCTGGTATTCTCGTTGTTGCACGTATCCTAGCTTTCAAAGTGCTAGATTTTACACGTTTCCTAGCTTTTGATATGCCAGATTTTACACGTTTCCTAGGTTTCGATATACTGGATTTTACACATTTCCTAGGATAAGGCAATGCTTTTCTCAGAGAATCTTGTCGTTTTTAATGTTTTTTACGTTAATCTCGGCTGTTTGTCGATTGGATGGAGGCTCATTTATCGGCTCATTTATCAGCTCATTCTGAATATGCAAAACTTGAGTGCAAAATCATTTTTTCTGCTTGCGCTAAGTTTTTTTCTCTTTTTATCCCTCACATCCCTCACGTTTCCTCTTTTTAAATCTTTAATCGTTTGATAATGAGGTGGTTGCCTCTTTTTTTGTAGCGTGATAGATGGACGAAATGTTTACAAAATCCATCACGCTATCCATCACGTTTGCCTTTATCCATCACGTCTTTCAGCTTATCTTCTTGCTGAAAGTGCTTTTTTTATGCACGTGATTCGGGACAAAGATGAAAGTTTTCGGGACAAAGCTTGCATCTGGCTTTAAAATTTTGTATCTTTGCGGAGTGTTGACAACACAGATTCCACAATGGCAATAACCACTGCGAAACCTAATGTTTAATTTAAATATTTTTTTTATGGAATTAAAACTTAATGATCCTGCGTTTATCAAAAGTCTGGTAGATTATCATTGGATGTACTGCTTCAATGCCGATTGTCCTCGGGCAGCAGAATGCATCCGATTCATCTCGGCAAAGTTCAAACCCGATGATGTTACTGCCGGAAATGCTGTTTATCCCGATGCTAACCTCCATGCATCTTGTTCCCATTTCATGCGTGTGTACCAGTTCAAGGCAGCATGGGGATTTTCCCATCTCTACGACCAGGTAAAACATGTCGAAATGCAGACCATCAAGTACCGCATCATGGATGTTCTGGGCAACCGTACTACCTATTATCGTGTACATCGGGGGGAGAAACATCTTACGCCGGAAATGCAGGAGCAGGTGAAGAAAGTCTTTGCTGAATATGGTTATGGGGAACCTGCCTATGATCATTATGCAGAAGAAATCGGATTCGTTTACGAATAAAGCAGAATCCCCTGCCGATATATCGAAAGCAGGAATGCGACGTATCGGTTTGTTTTACAGGGCGAAACAGAGTGTTTCTCCGCTTGAACCAAACTGTTTCATGGTATGAACCAAACTGTTTCGTATCGATAAACTTTTTAAAATGACAGACAATGAAATTTACCATAACACATAGAAATAAAAAGAACCAGCTCCTGGTAAGTACCAAGAGTCTGGAACGTTTCCTGGGGCGCATCGTAAACGATGACGCCAGGAATACCGTGGAGAACTTCCGTGAATATGTACCTTATCTCACGAATGGTTATGATGGGTATAAGGATATGCCAACCTGGATGCATGTTCACCCTGCGGCAGAATTTCAGAAATCGGAGAATGGACTCCTGAAGATGAAGAAAAACAACGGCGTTCTGCTGCTTACGTTTGTTGATATAAATGAGGATGGAGGTATGGATGCCATCAAGCAGAAAGTAGCCAGTCTGCCTTCTACTCTTGCAGCCTTTGTGGGAGCCGATGGCATCAGCCTGCATGTTCTGGCGAAATATGCGCTGGCAAAGGGGACGTTACCTGATGAGGAGGTTGCAGCCGACAGGATTTACAAGCAGGCCTTCCTGACCTTTGCTCCGCTTTATCAGACGCTAGTAAAGGCAAAGATGCAGATGCCCGAGCCTTCTATCTTTTCCGATTTTCTGATGACAAGAGATTCTTTTCCTTATTATCGTGAAGATGCCTTGCCCCTGACGTTGAATGAAGTCTTTCATGGTGCAGAAAAACCTGTGGAGAGCGTTGATGAGAAGGAGGCTGACCACTCTTCCGGAGGCGTGGATAACGACCGTAAGGAGTTGAGTGACAATATCATGAGTATGATCGGATTTCTGTGTAAGAAATATGATTTCCGTTATAATTCGGTAATGAAATGCACAGAGTATAGACCGAAGGAAAAGGATTATTGGGGCTATCAGCCTGTGGATGCCCGTGTGCAGAAGCGTATGACGCTGGAGGTACAGCTCGCCAACATCCGTGTGAGTATCAAGGATGTGCGCAATTATCTGGAGTCGGATCTTCTTTCTACCTATAATCCTGTAGAAAACTTCCTGTTCAAGTGTGAGGGGAAGTGGGACGGCAAGGATCATATCCGTGCCTTGGCGCGCACGGTGCCTACTGATAATCCTTATTGGGAGGATTGGTTCTATACCTGGTTTCTGGCGATGGTTGACCAGTGGCGTGCTTACAGTCATCGCAAATACGGCAACTCTGTGGCACCACTTCTCATTTCCAAGCAGGGCTACAACAAGAGTACTTTCTGCCGGTCTCTGGTTCCGCCGGAGTTGCAATGGGGGTATAATGATAATCTCGTATTGTCAGAGAAACGGCAGGTGCTTCAGGCGATGTGCCAGTCGCTGGTTATCAACCTGGATGAGTTCAACCAGATTTCTCCTCAGGTGCAGCAGGGATTCCTGAAGAACATCATCCAGTTGCCGAGTGTCAAGATAAAGCCTCCTTATGGCAGTCATGTACAGGAATTTCCGAGAATGGCGTCTTTTATCGCTACGAGCAATATGGAGGATATCCTCTCCGATCCTTCCGGTAATCGCCGGTTTCTGGGTGTAGAGCTCACGGGACCTATCGATGTGAGTCAGCGTCCGAATTATGAACAGCTCTATGCTCAGGCGCTTTCTGCATTACGGGCAGGCGAGAAGACTTTTTTTGATGCGGAACAGACCCGACTGATTATGGCGAACAACAGGAAGTTTGAGGTGGTTTCGCCGGTAGACCAGTATTTCGATCTCTATTTCGACCTGACCGATGATGCCAAACAGGGTGAGTATCTTACGGCAGCCGAGATTTTCCAAGAGCTGAAGAGTCACATCGGTTCATCGTTGAAGTTGAACAGTCTCATAGCCTTCGGCCGCAAGCTTTCTCAGATGCCAACCATCCATCGCAAGCGTTTCAACGACGGAATGCGGTATCTGGTAGTGAGAAAATCGTGATGGATAACCCCAAATCGTGATGGATAGCGTGATGGATATTCCCGTTTTCGGAGTATCTGTCACGCTATTTAAGTATCT
>JAJXAL010000112.1:0-11575 GCA_021628325.1 Segatella copri
AAAATGCCCGAATACCACAAACGTGGTAGCAGGAATACTACTCATATGCTATTTCTGAATCCAAAAAATCGCCGTACCTTTGCAGCGTCAATCAGAACAAACAGTCTGATGCCAATCATGACTGGATAACTGGGCGACAATTTATATAAATGAATAAGATTGAATATTAACGTAAAATTAAAGAAAGGACATAGATTATGAGTACAGAAAAGAAACTTCGCTTTGAGACACTTCAGTTGCATGTAGGTCAGGAAAATCCAGATCCAGCTACCGACGCTCGTGCGGTGCCTATCTACCAGACTACAAGTTACGTGTTCCGCAACTCTCAGCACGCTGCCGATCGCTTCGGACTCCGTGACGCTGGTAACATCTATGGTCGCTTGACCAACTCTACTCAGGGTGTATTCGAAGACCGTGTAGCTGCCCTCGAGGGCGGTGTAGCAGGTTTGGCTGTCGCTTCTGGTGCTGCCGCTGTTACCTACGCTCTGCAGAACATCCTTCAGAACGGCGACCACATCGTAGCTGCCGACAACATCTACGGCGGTACTTATAACCTCATCACTCATACATTATCCACACAGGGTGTCAGCTACACCATCGTGGATCCTCGCAACTTCGAGCAAGTAGAGGCTGCTATCCAGGACAATACCAAGGCACTCTATGCAGAGACCTTCGGAAATCCTAACTCTGATGTAACCGATATCGATAAGTTGGCAGAGATTGCTCATCGCCACAACATCCCATTGATTATCGATAACACCTTCGGCACCCCATACCTCATCCGTCCTATCGAGCACGGAGCAGATATCGTGGTTCACTCTGCTACCAAGTTCATCGGCGGTCACGGTTCATCTCTCGGTGGTGTCATCGTAGATGGCGGTAAGTTCGACTGGAAGGCAAATGCCGACAAGTTCCCTACTCTCGCCAAGCCAGACCCATCTTATCATGGTGCCGTATTCGCAGATGTAGCCGGAGCAGCAGCCTTCGTAACCAGAATCCGTGCGGTCATCCTTCGTGATACCGGTGCAACCATCTCTCCATTCAATGCCTGGATTCTTCTTCAGGGCTTGGAGACATTGAGCCTCCGTGTAGAGCGTCACGTTCAGAATGCATTGAAGGTGGTAGAATATCTGGAGAACAATCCTAAGGTGGCTAAGGTTAATCACCCAGCCGTTCCTTCTCATCCAGACCATGAACTTTACAAGAAGCTCTTCCCTAACGGCGGTGGTTCAATCTTCACCTTCGATATCAAGGGCGGCGAGAAAGAAGCATGGGAGTTCATCGACCACCTGCGCATCTTCTCTTTGCTGGCTAACGTAGCCGACGTGAAGTCACTGGTTATCCACCCAGCAACAACCACCCACTCTCAGTTGAGCCCAGAGGAGTTGGAGGAGCAGCACATCTATCCTTCTACCGTTCGCCTGAGCATCGGTATCGAGAACATCGACGACCTGATTGAGGCACTCGATGAGGCATTTACGTATGTGAAGTAATTTCTGTGTTGAATGTTGAATGTTGAATGTTAAATGTTGAATTGCCTGACGGACAATAACGGCATTCAACATTCAACACTCAACATTAAAATTCAACATTCAACACTCAACACTTAACATAAAAAAAATCATTATGGCAAAGATATATAAACAGATTACTGATTTAATCGGTAAGACCCCATTGGTAGAATTGGGTAAGTATTCAGTATCCAAGGGTTTGGAGACTCCTGTGATTGCTAAGGTAGAATTCTTCAATCCTGGCGGAAGCGTAAAGGATCGTATCGCACTTGCGATGATCGAAGACGCTGAGCAGAAGGGCATCCTGAAACCAGGTGCCACCATCATCGAACCAACCAGCGGTAATACGGGTGTAGGTTTGGCTCTGGTATCAGCCGTAAAGGGCTACCACCTCATCCTCACCATGCCTGAAACCATGAGTGTGGAGCGCAGAAACTTGGTGAAGGCATACGGTGCAGAAGTGAGACTGACCAGCGGCAAGGACGGAATGCCTGGCGCCATCAAGGCTGCCGAGGAGCTCCGCGATTCCATCCCAGGCTCTGTGATTCTGGGACAGTTTACCAACCCAGCCAATCCTACCAAACACTATGCCACAACCGGACCAGAAATCTGGGCAGATACCGATGGCGAGATTGATATCTTCGTAGCCGGTGTAGGAACAGGTGGAACCATTTCGGGTATCGCCAAGTACTTGAAGGAGCAGAATCCTAACGTGAAGGTGATTGCCGTAGAGCCTGCCACATCGCCTGTATTGAACGGCGGACAGAGCGGTCCTCACAAGATTCAGGGCATCGGTGCCGGTTTCATTCCAGAGACTTACTCTTCAGAATTCATCGACGAGGTATTGGATATTCAGAACGATGATGCTATCAAGGCAGGTCGTGATCTGGCTCAGACCGAGGGCCTCTTGGTAGGAATCTCATCAGGTGCTGCTGCCTTTGCAGCCACCGAGATTGCGAAGCGTCCTGAGAACAAGGGCAAGAAGATTGTAGCCCTCTTGCCAGATACTGGTGAGCGTTATTTAAGCACTGTACTCTACGCTTTCGAGGAGTATCCATTGTAATTCACAATCGGATATTTTCTGATGAAAGCAAAATCTATCATAATTTCCCCAACCAGCTATCCCATAGCAGGTTGGGGATTTGCATATCAAGCCTTTCTGTTCCTGTCAAACAGGTCTTGATAGGAGTCTGCTATGGCGTGGTGCGCCTCATCCACTACGATGAGTCCTGGCGTACACTTCGCCCGTGTCATGGTTGTCAAGAAAACATTTCACCACAGCCGCACAACTCCACAATCAGTGTAATCCATGCAATCTGTGGGACTAAAGAAGAGTAAAGTAGAAAAATATGAAAAGGCAATAAGCCAACAAGATGAGCAGAACTTTTATTCAAAGCTCAACCCATCTTATCGTATATAATTAAAATTTAAAATTTTATCCTTTTGTGTTTTCCAGATATTAGGCAATTAAAGTGTATATCCACATCCGATCCGTATGGAATTTTAATCATGCCGTTACCATGGGCGGTTACTCCTACAGCTAATTATTTTTCCATCCAATTTACAACAACAATACCATTAAGCCTCCCTATGTGCTTAACGTTTTCTGTAACCATAACCATGTTATTTATGATAGCTGTAGTACCGATAATTATGTCAGCATCTTCAATAAGTTGACCTTTTTTACGAAGAAAAGCCTTTTGTACAGCAAATTCATTCCAAATATTTGCCATTGGCAATATTGTTACATACTGGCAAAACACATGAACAGCTCTAATGTTCTCAGAAGGTCTATCGCTACACTGAGCCCCATAAAGTAATTCTCCCAAAGTCATCTCAGAGATAAAGAAATGTTCTTGACCAATTTCTGAAATTTTAGCAGCAACATTACGTTTACCCCTCATAAAATATACACAAATATTGGTATCCAACAAGTAATTCATATCATCCAAAATTTACAGGTTCTGACTTTGACATTTTACTCTCGTTGATATTAGCTATAATATCTTCTGCCGACTGTTCGCCAACCCATGAACCACAGCAACGTTCTACCATTTCTTTAGTCCTATCTGCTGGCGTTTTAATTTCCTCTGCATCAGCTATCGACATGGAAAGTAAAGCAATAACCTCTATCTTATCTTCCTTACTTAACTTTTCGAGTTCATGCCAATGAGGAACCTTACTTGCAAGCCTATTACTTAAAGCAACTATATTCATAATTATCTCCTTTAAAACGTTCAACTTTTCCGCAAAAATACGCTTTTTCTACGAAACCACCAAGAAAATCAGAATAAATCTGCAAATTATCAGCCAATTACCCAAAATCATCAGAAAACAGCAACCTATAAACTATTAATTGTAAACTGTTAGCTATAAACTATTAACTGTAAACTCTCTTCCCCCGGCGGTCCCATCCCGCACAATTTGGCGAGGGCTTTGATGCCCCGCCCTCCTTAGAGCGTAGCGGTTCCGAGCACCGAGTAGGGCGGTTTCCCTCTTCTTCCCTGAGGGGAGAAGACCGAGATGAGAGGTGGAGCCCTCTTTAAGGGGAAAAAGCGATGCCAATGAGTGCAATGAAAGCTGCTTTCAAATTGCCGAGTGCAGCTCGCTTTATCAACAAAGAGGGACGGGGTGATTTTCGAAAAGAGATACCACTTCACTATTTTCTCAATACCCTTCTCAAACAAGAGAGATACCACCCCAATTCCTTCTGCAACTTGCGAGAATCGAGTATAAATTCTAGCCTTTATCATTTAAAAGATTCTAAAAATCAATAAATATCATTACGAGTTCCCATAGTGGGAACTCTCATTTATTTTATTTTTTCTATCTTTGCAAAAGATTACCACTTTGGAGGCGCCACGACAAAAACAGTAATTTGTGGATCTCTACTTCCGAAAGCCAACGGAGGCGGAGACAGGGGAATTTGTGTCCGAAGCCAAAGAGCGATACCAAACATCTTCTGCTCTGTTCACGGTGACACGGTGACACGATGACACTAGTTTTTCAACTTTTCGCCTCGCACGCGGGCAGGCAGGAACTTTCGGCTTGATTTTTCCTGCCTGCCCGCGCGAGAGTAAATCTTCAGAAATCACTGTCATAAGTGTCACCCTGTCATCCAGAAGCAGGTTACTTCCGAATCAAAAGTCAAAGACTTACGGTGCAAAAGTCAGGGACTTACGACGCAAAAGTCAGGGACTTACGCCCCGTAATCCCCTGGCTTACGAACCGCAATCCAATCATAAAGCCCTTAAAAATCAAACAAGCCAGGCATTTAGAAGTGATACCAAGCAAGGCATGTAAAAGGGCTTACAAACACCAGAGCAAAGAGAATCTATGAAAAAGTATGAGCAACTGTGAGCAAGTATGAGTAACTGTGAGTTGCCTCCTCACCGATTTCGTATCTTTGCATTGTGATTCAGAGATACTCAGCGGTTCCAATCAGCAAGCTATAGTAAGGCGTCCCCATAGCAAGCTATCCCCAGGCGGTCCCATCCCGCACAGCCATGGCAAAGACCGCTTTGATGTGATTTGATAGCCAACCTGCCAAGTATTAAAAAGAGAGTGGATTTGCGACAACCAGTTCCTACATAAAATAAGTTATAAGCTCGGGGAGGAATGAGTTTGAACCAATCGTCAAAGTTTAAAGAATACTAAAAGTTTCGTTTCCGCTTGAAAATTTCTTTTAAAATGCCTATATTTGCAATGCCGTTAGTAATGGCGGCAGACATAAAGAGGTAGCAACTACGCTTAGTTCGGACTGAGAATCTGGACAGTTCGCAGTACACAAGAATGACAGTTCCAGTTGTTTGCCCCAATATGTATACTAATATCCATCCCGCTTCTGTGGGATGGGTATCTCTATTTAGTTAATTTTGCAACCGAATTATCAACCCAGTCTGAGTAACATGGATTCATATTCTGGAATCATCATAGAAGAAAGTAGAAGGTCTGAGCAATTTTCAGACTTTACTCCCATACCTTGCAAAGGTTTCAACATTCTTTGCAAGGCAAAGCGCTATGGCAGATGGTGGGTACTCAAGGGGTTGAAGGAGCCATACCGCCAAGACGAAAACTACAAGAACCTGCTGCACAAAGAGTTCGATATCCTCATATCCCTGCAGCATCCCAACATCGTATCAGCCTACAGCATGGAAGAAATACCGGAAATGGGTACCTGTATCGTAATGGAATGGATAGATGGTATCACGCTGGAACACTGGAGCGGTAGGAAGACTGAGGGAGAAGACATCTTCCTCCAGTTGCTTGATGCTGAGCATTACATCCACGCCAAGCAGATAGTACACAGAGACTTAAAACCTTCCAATATCATGATTACCCATAACGGCAATCATGTAAAACTCATCGATTTCGGACTTTCAGATACCGACGACTTTGCCATCCTCAAACAGCCTGCCGGCACACCGGGCTACATCTCACCAGAACAGATTGTATCCCAACAGGCAGACATCCGCAACGACATCTTCAGCATCGGTTGTATCCTGGAAAAGATACTTCCAAGCAAACCATATACTGCCATCATCAAACGATGTAAGGCTCCCATAACCCAGCGATATGCCAATGTTGACGAACTCAAAGCCGATTTCATGGCTCACAGAAACAGGCATCTATCCGGTATCAAGCGTATCGGAATCGCAGCTTTGGTCTGTATCATCTTATTTGGTTTCATCAGTTATCCTTTACTGCATCAGCAGGAAAAGAGCATTAACATCACTCCGGCACATCACGAAGCCAAGAAGGATACAGTTATCCGCCAGCAAGCCGGTGAGGCAACCCCACTCTCTGAAAGCAAACATTCCCAGCAGCCAGCAGCTGATGAGCCATCTTCTGCATCACAGGCACAAGCCGCCGAACTCCTATCCGAAGGCAAGAAGACAATCGACAAGATGTGGAAGGAATCCGGCATAGACACCATCCGGTCTGTTGAGAAAAAGAGCGAAGCATTCTATCAGTTTGTAGATAAGAGTAATGAATTCATCACAACGACTTATCCGCAGACATTCTCTAGAGACATCGCTGGCAGCAAGAAGACCGATATCATCTACGAGCTGTCCTCTTATACCACTGAGAGATATGTGAAACCCACCTTGTCGAGATTTCAATCTTCCAGATAATGCTCCACGATAATGCCATTCTTCTTACCTATGGCATAAGTAACCGGTTCATCAACTCCATGCTTCCAGGCATGAAGATAAGCAGGCTCATGATTGATAAAATGATGGCACTCAAAAGTATCATCTTTCGCCAATCTGGTATTTTCTGATGATACCACCTTGAAGCCTCCGTTTCCCTGATACCTGATGATGCAGGTTCTGTCGGGCAGCCAGGAAAGTTTGAGCATCTGTCCCTCATAAAGATCATCGCATGAGATTTCCTTGCCTATAACCATCTGGCTCTGCCGTTCTCCCGTCCCTTGCGACAATCCGAACTCCTCAAAGTCTGCATAACCGAGAAAATTAGCCAGCACATTCTTGGTAAACTTACTGGCAGAAACCCCTTCGCTCACGTATCCCCAAAACCGTCGCAGCGTAGAGGCACTCACCCTTTGCTGGGTACGCTCCTCCACCTTTTCGCTCAACCAAGCGAAGTCGCGGGGCACAACCATCTTGCGCCCCACCATTTTTTCTATCATTTCACGTAATATCTTTTCCATGCTGCAAAGATACTGAAACAAATCCAAGCAACACACAAAAAAGCCAATATTTCGACTAAAAACGCCCTATATTTTGAACTTGGAACGAAATGGAACGCTGAAAAAGCAGAAAAAACACCTATTTTTGCAAAAAAATCAGCTCACAATGAACAACTTTAGAAAAAAAATGGTATATTTGCAGTGCTGTTCTAAACAAGCAGCAGACATGTTAAGGAAACAACCATGCTTGGTTCGTACTGAGAATCTGGACAATTCATTGTACACAAGAACGAAGACAGAAGTTGTTCACCCAATCGTGTATTATTGTATCCATTCCGCTTCGGCGGGATGGACATTGATATATACCCTTTGGTGTGAGCTGATTTTCATTCTTTGTGTACAGGTAGTCCAGAACCTTCAGAACAGAATGAAATCGGTTCGCACCTTTTTTATGCCTAAAAATGAAATAACCAAAAAGTAAATGATTAGCTTATGGAAAAATTAGAAAATACAAAGCCAGAAAAGCTACTGATAGCCATCAGCGCATTAGGCAATCATGGCAAGACACTAAGTGCTACCAGATTGATAGAACTTTTAATTTCACATCGTGAAGGATGGCTTTATGATAGCCGTTCCATCAATCTCAAGAAAAAGCAACTGGCTATTCTACAACGCAATGGAACGGCAGAAATTGCAGTTATTACCATTGGTGATGGAGTCGATAGTAGATTTGAAGATTGGTATAATATTGTAGCAAGCATTCCAACTATCAAAATCATCGTTGGATGTTGTCGTACAAAACATGGGACATTCGCCTATCTCAAAAATTTTGCAAGGACTCATCAATATACAATGGTTGTAACGCATCCATATTTTCAAGAGATGCCTGTTTTGCCTAAGGGCTCACCTATTGCAAACTATTGGAACGCAATTTTTGCAAACCATCTATTAGATATGATACATTTACACTTGTAAACAATATTGGGAATAATAACAATTAAAAACAAGAAGAATATGAAAAAGATTTATCTAATCATGATACTCTTCTTTGCGACAGCATCGGGAGTATTTGCACAAACAACCAACATTGTCACCCTCATGCTAAAAGCCAAGTCTGGCGAAGCAGAAGCACAGAATGCTCTGGGCGAAGCATATTATGATGGGAAAGGGGTTACGGAAAATTTAACTGAAGCTGTAAAATGGTTCACAAAAGCTGCAGAACAAGAAAATGCTAAAGCAGAATACAACTTAGGCAACTGCTATTACTATGGCAATGGAGTACAATACAGGGACCGTGGAGAAGCCGTAAAATGGTATACAAAAGCGGCAGAGCAAGGATATACTGAAGCACAAAACGACTTAGGATACTGTTATGAATTTGGCGAAGGAGTAGACAAGAATCTTAAAGAAGCCGTAAAATGGTACACAAAAGCTGCAGAACAAGGACTACCATTGGCACAATGCAACTTGGGAGCCTGCTATGAAAATGGCGACTGGGTAGAAAAGAACCTTGAAGAAGCCGTGAAATGGTATACAAAAGCAGCCAACCAAGAATATGCGAAGGCTCAATACTTACTGGGAAAAGCCTATGATAAAGGCGAAGGTGTAGCTAAGAATGATTCGGAAGCTATGAAATGGTATCTCAAAGCGGTAAAAAACAATTACCCACAAGCAGCCTATTATTATGGTGCAATGCTCTTAGCGGGTGACAAGCAAAAGGGTGTAACAAAAAACATACCAGAAGGAGTCAAATATTTGCGCAAGGCAGCTGATCTAAAAAACCTTGATGCAATTCAGGCTTTGGTTGGTGCCTATTGTTTGAAAATGGAAGGTGAGAATGATTTTGGCATTAGCAAATATCTTTCTTACGCTGACTTTGTTAAGTATCTGAAAATTGGTGCTGAACAAGGAAATCAAGACATGAAAACTATTCTGGCCAATTTACCAAATTATAAATCAAGGATAGCACAAGAAAAAAGTCTTGTAGCGAAATATGGACAGAGAGCATACGACAACATCAAAAAGGGAAAGGTTTATATAGGTATGCCAGAAGGTATCCTTACTGAATTCAAGACTTTTGAGACTGATGGTAGCAGATATCAAATGTACAAATACAATGGTCCTTACAGAGACTTAGTTGGTACTTACAAACAATATATCCCTTCCTATGGTCTCCGACTGGCTAATCTTCTTGGGAAGGTATTCCCTAGAATCGTAAAGGTTAGAAACGGAAAGGTTACAAATGTCATATATTAATAACATTATTAAGTGGACTCATAAAAGCATTACATTTATTATGAAGCATTCATTTTTACAAACATTAAGCATCACTTTTTCCTCTAAAATCGGAAAAAGTATCATTTTAGCAATATTCGTTATGCTAACAGGAAGCCCAACCTTCGGACAAGCAAGACGAGGCACTACACAAAAAGCCAATACAACAACAGTCACTAAGCCAAGCCCAAATTTGGTGAACGACTTTAACAAAAAAATCAAAAACCATTATTTCTTCAACAATAAGTCGAACAATAATGAGTGGGACATAGTATTCAAACCTGCTAATACTGAAGGAAAAGGCGGTGGAAATATCGTGATACCTATATCTAAACTTGGTCTCTCATTCTCATACAACATCACTGCAAACGGAAGTATCTATATCAAGATTGACAACGTCAAGATGAAGGAGGAGAAGATAACATGGCAAACTAATCCCGATGGGGTCATTTTAGAAGATCTGTTTTTCCAATTGCAGAGCGACTCACTTAAATACGATGAACTTGTAAATTGGAATCCAAACGAAGAGTCAGTTTACAACGAAGTCAATGAAATTGATAAAGTTGATGAAAAGCCATCTTTTCCTGGTGGTGAAAGTGCAATGAAGTCTTATCTGAACAGCAATGTAAAATATCCTGATGTAGCACAGGAAAATGGCGTACAAGGACGTGTAATCGTAGAGAGTATCATAGAGAAAGACGGCTCCATGTCTGACGTTAAGGTTATTAGAAGTGTTGACCCGTCACTTGACAGGGAAGCCCTGCGTGTTGTTAAGGCTATGCCGAAATGGACACCAGCAAAACTAAAAGGAATACCTGTACGAACCAAATGTACAACACCTGTCGTTTTTAGATTACAATAAGGATCTATACCCAAAACGGGAAAGTAGCTTCTATAAAGTGTAAATTTCAAATTACAAGACAATGAAAAAGAAACATTTTTTAATCATGATGTTTGTATGTTTCACAACAAGCATCACAAGTTGCTCAAACAACAAGAATAACAAGGAGGAGAATGGAATAGATTCAGTTGCCATAGCGCAAGCTAAAGCAGACAGTATTGCCAGATGCGATAGCATAGCTCGTGCTGATAGTATTGCAAAAGCAGACAGTATTGCTAAATCAAACAATTTGGCAGTAGGTATGTCTGTAAAGGAGGCATTACAGAAGCCTGGTGTCAAGAAAGATTATGCAGATGCATTTGATGGTCAACACGAAGGAGATGCCTTGGTGTTGATACAAAACGGCAAGAAGTTTCTCACAAATGTTAGTTATCACATGAAGAACGGCTTTGCTGAATGTGATCATCTCAACTTTACCCTTTTGCCAGACAGTTATGAAGGTGACATCACTCTGGTTAGAGCCAAGGACTGTGCAGCATCCGCAAAAATTGTAAAGGAAATCAAATAACAAGCCTCATGAGACATTCTATTATCACAGCATTAGGCGTTTGCCTAGTCGCATCATTTACCGCCTGTGGCAACAAACAGACTAAAGATGCAGAAGCCGTAGACAGTACGGCAATAAAAGACACCATCGTTTCCGAAAAAGTAGAGCCACAAGTGGACTCTACAAAAATCTTTAGCGACACAGTTGCACAAAGAGGGAAAATGGTATATAAGGTAACACGCCAAGTAGAAGACGACATCGTATATGATGACGAAAGAGACTTGGATAAGAGCACATTTACTGAGTCATTGCGCATTACCTTCAAGAACAATGGCAAAGTCAGCATCAAGGAAACCTTGCAAGACGACGCCACTTGGAGTGGAGAATGGGAAGCGAATGGCTATGACATAACCGTTTACGCCAACGATTTAGTCCTACGAGGTACCGTTTCCAAAGATTACAAGACACTTGAACTTACCTCAGAATCTATCTTCAAAGTAAGTTGGGCAGGTTCTAGAAAATTAAGACTTCAATAAACCAATTACACTCATGGCTTTCCTATTGATATAATAGCGAATGCCATGAGTGTTTTTTATTTTCCTCCTAAGAATAGTATCTGTTATGAAAACGGACATTAAAATACCGTTTACCGCAAAAACACAAAGTAAAGTACCGCAAAAACACAAAGTAAAATACCGTTAAAACACAAAATAAAATACCACAAAAATACAAAATTATTTGTAGATTCC
>JAJXAL010000113.1:0-11541 GCA_021628325.1 Segatella copri
TCTATGCGATATTCCACATCTGCGCCGCCCATGAATCCAGCCTGATACTTAGGCTTTAGCGAGATTCCCTCCTCAGGTTCGAGGACCAATCCGCTCCAGTTAGCCAGAGATACACCTATACGAGGAATTACCGAGAATCTGCCTACCGGATTCTCCACTTCCTGTGCCTTTGCTCCCACAACAGCAAGCAGCAGCACCATCATTATAACTATTTTCATTTTCATTTCCACAACAGTTTGTATATCATAATAACAAGAAACAAGGGATTATATTGCATCCTAATATCATTTTTCTCCATTAAAAAGCTGTATTTTTTCCTTGAAAGTTTCCTCATCCCGGTTCAAACAACCAGTTTCATACAATTGCTGGCATATGCCGGCAACGTTGCTCCCATATGCCAGCAGCATTGCTGGCAGTTGCCGACAACATTGCTAGCATATAGCAGCACCCCTACAAATCTAATTCCTCAGACCAACAAATACGTTATCTATAAGCATAAGATATGTTTGTTTCGGACTTATAATCTGCAAAGACGAAATAGAATATCTTACTGTTCAGCAGGGTCTAGAATACTTGACATACCACAAAAAAGAAAACGTTTACGGCACTTTTTAGTTAAAAAATTTGGGTATATTGCACATTTTTCGTAATTTTGCGCACGATTTCAACGACTAGAACAAAACAAAGTGGTTTTACACCTTATTATATATATAGAGAATGATATATGTAGGGGATTGTCGTTAGTATAAACAAAAGTATTAAGATAACAATGACTCACAATTTGTTAAAAGGCAAGCGTGGCATCATCTTCGGTGCACTCAATGAGGAATCAATCGCTTGGAAAGTAGCTGTAAAGGCTGCTGAAGAGGGTGCTACTATCGCACTTAGTAATACAGCTATGGCTTTGCGTATGGGTACGCTGGATAAGCTCGCTGAACAGATCAACGCTCCTATCATCGCAGCTGATGCGACTAGCGTAGAAGACTTGGAAAAGGTATTCACAGAGGCTCAGGAGAAACTCGGTGGCAAAATCGACTTCGTGCTCCACTCTGTAGCTATGAGCCCTAACGTTCGCAAGCATCGTACATACGATGACCTCGACTACAACTTCCTGAACAAGACATTGGACATCTCTGCTATCTCTTTCCACAAGATGTTGCAGGTAGCCAAGAAGTTGGATGCTATCAACGAGTGGGGTTCTGTAGTAGCTCTCACATACGTAGCTTCTCAGCGTACATTCTTCGGTTACAACGATATGGCTGATGCCAAGAGCATGCTCGAAAGTATCGCCCGCAGCTTCGGTTACATCTATGGTCGTGAGAAGCACGTGCGTATCAACACCATCTCTCAGAGCCCTACAGCTACAACAGCAGGTAAGGGTATCAAGGATATCGAGAACATGATGGACTTCGCTGACAAGATGTCTCCACTCGGAAACGCCGTAGCTGAGGATTGCGCTAACTACTGCGTGATGATGTTCTCTGACTTCACCCGCAAGGTAACCATGCAGAACCTCTTCCACGATGGTGGTTTCTCATCAATGGGTATGAGCCTCCGTGCCATGAACCAGTATGCTAAGGATATGGCTCCTTATGAGGATGAGAACGGTAATGTTATCTATGGATAATCAGGCAGAAGAGAAAAAATCTCACTAATATACAAACAGGTATGTTCAGTAAAAATCTGAGCATACCTGTTTTTTTATTCATATCCACCCTCTATCTTAAACTTGGCAACAAGCGGAAGATGATCGCTGTATCCACCCAAATATCGGGGACCGAGATAGGTGCGGAAAGGTTTCTTTCCGCCATATTTCTCATCATCTTCTAAGAGGAATGGCAAATCTCCTATCTGACAACTCATCTTAAGCCGGAAAAGCGAAGGACTGAAGAGAATCTGGTCAAGACTTCGCCAATCTCCATGCCAGCGATAAGTAGCCTTGGCACCATGAGAGCCTTTGACGCCAACAGATATATTAATAAGGTGATGCTGATAAAGATAACGAAGAGCCGGAGAATCGGAATAATCGTTGAAATCGCCGGCTACGATAATCCTTGCACTATCATTGAGCGCATAGATAGAATCTACGGCAGAAGCCAGCTGGCTGGCTACCTGCAGGCGGTAGGGACGCGAAACCTGTTCGCCGCCACGACGGCTAGGCGCATGCAATACAAAGACATGGAGCGTATCATCATTCATAATCCGCCCCGAAGCGTAGAGAATATCTCTCGTAGGACGAGTATCAGGCAGCGGCTTGATGCGGATGGACCGGAACTGTATAAGCGCAAAAGAAGATGGCTGATAAAGCAAAGCCACATCTATGCCTCGTTCATCAGGCGAATCGGTCATCACATAATCATAATTCACACCGCGAAGAGCTGAACGCCGGGTTAAATCAAACAGCACACTATCGTTCTCCACTTCGCAAAGCGCCACAAAATCGGGAACATGCCAGGACTTCTCCGAGGGTCTTGAAGGATTATCTGGGGAGGCGGTACCAACAAGCGACAAATCTTCATAACCCAAAGCTACTATAGCCTTAGAAAGGTTTGCCAACTTGCGCCAATAGCGATAAGGCGTCCACTTGTAACTGCTCTGTGGCAGGAATTCATAGTCATTCTTCAGCGAATCATGCCTCGTATCGAAGAGGTTTTCGCAGTTCAACTCCACAAAAGTGAGGAAACTTGATAAGATGAGAGTGAAAAACATAACATTTTATTTTGTATTGTCAACGATTTGATGTATCTTTGCAGTCAGTTTACAATGGTCCTATAGTTTAACGGATAGAACGGAGGTTTCCTAAACCTTTGATCCGAGTTCGATTCTCGGTGGGACCACGTACTTTCCTTATCATTCCAGAGATGATAAAACAATAAAGGTCGCTCCTGACAATCAGGAAGCGACCTTTATTATTTTTATATTCTTTCCAGTATCTTTCTCTATCCGACATACATCGGACAGAGAAAGAATGAAGAGTTTCTGATTACTTAACTTCAGCAACCTCCTCAGCTGGCTCTTCCTTAATCTTGCGACCAAGAACGATGTAAGCCATTGGAGATGCAATGAAGATAGATGACAATGTACCGAATACTACACCCAGAATCATTGCGAATGAGAAGCTGCGGATGCTGTCACCACCGAGGATGAAGATACAGAGCAACACGAGCAATGTAGATGTAGATGTATTGATGGTACGAGCCAATGTCTCATTGATAGATGCATTAAAGAGCTGCTGACGGTCGCCCTTAGGATGCAACTTCAAGTTCTCACGGATACGGTCGAATACAACCACCTTATCGTTGATAGAGTAACCTACCACGGTCAGGATAGCACCGATGAAGGTCTGGTCAATCTCCAATGAGAATGGAACGAGACCCCACAGGAGTGAGTAGAAACCGATTACGGTCAAGGCATCGAATGCCAAAGCTACAGTAGAACCTACAGAGAAGGCAACGTTGCGGAAACGTACCAGGATGTAGAGGAAGATAGCAATCAAGGCGAAGAGCACACTATAGATAGCACCCATAGTGATATCCTTAGCCACAGAAGGACCTACTTTTGTACTACTGATGATAGAACCACCCTGACGAACATCTGGGTTCTTGAATGCCTCAACACTAGCCTGAGATACCAGGTTAGCCTTCTTCAAGGCATTGTAGAGGATAGTTTCAGCCTCATCGTCAACAGTTGGACTGTTGCTCTCAATCATATAGTTAGTAGATACACGGATAGTCTTACCATCTGTACCGATAGCGATAGCACCGGTTGTTGCCTTTGAACCATCTGCATTGACGAATGCATCACCAAGAACGGTACGAATCTGCTCAGGCTCTACAGGATTCTCGAACTGTACTACATAGTTACGACCACCAGTGAAGTCGATACTCTTACTCAAGCCACGTACTACAAAGCTACCGATGAATACCACTGCAGCAACGATTGCTACGGTGAAGGTAGTCTTGTACATAGACATGAACTTGTACTTCTTACCCTGCATCAGGTTGTGAGAAACCGGAGTATCAAACTTGCAGTGCATCCACTTATCGTGGTTCAACTTATAGTCGTAAACCAGACGAGTCAGGAACACAGCAGTGAAGAATGAAACTACGATACCGATGATCCAGGTAGTAGCGAAACCACGGATAGGACCAGTACCTGTAGTCAACAGGATAACACCAGTAATCAAAGATGTCAAGTTAGAGTCGAAGATAGCAGAGAAAGCGTTACCATAACCGGCAGCTACCGCCTGCTTCATACCCTTGCCAGAGCGGAGCTCCTCCTTGATACGTTCATATATAAGCACGTTGGCATCCACGGCAGTACCCAGAGACAAGACCATACCGGCAAGACCTGGTAACGTCAGAGCCGCCTGGAAGGACGTCAGAATACCCAGCGTGAAGAATACGTTGACGAGCAAAGCCAGGTTAGCCATCATACCAGGAATGATGTTGTACATCATCACCATGTAAACCATCAGGAGTACGAAAGCTACAACGAATGATACAATACCCATCTGAATAGACTGTGCACCGAGTGTAGGACCTACAACCTCCTCCTGAACGATACGTGCAGGAGCTGGCATACGACCAGACTTCAATGTGTTAGCCAAGTCCTTGGTATCCTCGATAGTGAAGTTACCGGAGATCTGAGAGCTACCACCATCAATCTCGCCGTTTACACGAGGAGCAGAGTAAACTACGCCATCCAAAACGATAGCAATAGCCTTACCTACGTTAGCCTTTGTCATCTGAGCCCACTTACGTGCACCCTCAGTATTCATCTTCATGCTAACAACAGGTGAACCCATCTGATCAAACTCGTCCTTGGCATCGGTAATTACATCACCCTCCAATGGAGCACGACCAGTAGTAGTTGTAACCTTCAAAGCATGAAGCTCATAGATATTCTTAACCTTCAGGTTATCAGCTGGCTTAGCACTCCAGAGCAGGCGCAAGTCAGATGGCAATACACGCTTAGCAACTTCAGAATAGATAATCTTGTTGATAGCAGCAGTATCGCGAACGCTAGCATAACCAACAGTACTCAAACCACCGCCGAGCTGCAAACGGGCCAACAATGGGTGAGCCTTGATAGCAGCAGCATTCTGAGCATCCTCGCCTACCTTGGCAGCAGCATCGTCCTTCTTCTTGATAGAGAACTTAGCCTCAGCCTTCTTAGGCTCAGCCTTAGCTACTTCCTTTTTAGCGGCAGTTGTATCAGCAGCAACTGAGTCTGTCTTCTCCTCACCATTATCACCATTAGCGATACGAGTATCAAGCTGCTGGAGATAAGGAGCGATTTCCTCTGAGTTGTATGTCTCCCAGAACTCAAGGTTAGCACTACCCTGGAGCATCTTACGCATACGCTCTGGCTGGCTGATACCTGGCATTTCTACCATGATACGGCCCTGCTGACCTTCCAGCTTCTGGATGTTAGGCTGAACAACACCGAACTTATCGATACGGGTGCGGACAACGTTGAAAGAGTTGTCGATGGCATCCTGTACAGAAGCGCGGATAGCCTTCTCTACCTCTGCGTCGCTGCTCTGAGGAGAAACCTTACCCTGCAACTGCTGGGTAGCGAACACTTCAGCGAGTTTATGACCTGGTGCGCTCTTGTGATAAGCGTTAATGAAAAGTGACACGAAGTCACCACCGTTAGCTTCTTCCTGAGCTCTAGCTTCCTTCATGGCATTGGTAAAACCAGCGTCGGTCTTGTGATCGGCAAGGTTTTCAATTACATCAGGCACAGAAATCTCAAGAATTACGTTCATACCGCCCTTAAGGTCAAGTCCGAGACCAATCTGAGTTTCCAAGCAGTTCTGGTATGAATAAACACCTAAGTACTTCACAGAATCCTTATAATCCTGCTGCGCGATAGGGTCTTTCAACTTTGCAGCCTCGCTGTCATAGTAACGTGTGGCGAACGAGAATGACAAATAGAAGATACTTGCGAGTGTCAGTAAGACGGCTACACAAATTACAATTCCTTTGTTTTGCATTTCTATTTTATTGTTATTAATTTATTTATTTTCAGTCTTATTATTGTTACTACATATATAATGACGTGCAAAAATACGCATTTTTTTTCGTAAATAAGAATAATTTGCGCTATTTTTGATGTTTAGCCCTCATTTTTAGCTTACAAATGATGGGATAGTGGTCAGAAACAGCGATTTTATCATCAACTTTACACTCGTACGGTTCCCAATCATCTGAACATAAAATATTGTCAATGCGAACAAAAAATCCACTATGATGGTAACTAATCCCCAATCCGTTGCCACTGGAAACAAAGCAATCAGTCAATCCATTAGCTATCGTCCGATGTGCATAGGAAATAGGACCGTCATTAAAATCCCCACAAACTATTTTACTCATTTTCCCATAATGCTTCAGATAGCTGGCCACAGCCTCAGCTTCCGAGGCACGCTTTCGGGTAGCTTCAGCTAACTTCACAACTAAAAGCTTTGATGTATGTTCAGCAGTATCCACTTCCAGTTTTCCCACTACAAGTCTTTTAAACTGCTTTCTTTCTTCCAGACTTAAACCAGTCGTTTCCAGATGATTATTAACCAATAACACTTCTCGACCCCTGATATTTAAGCGATAAGCCACACTCATATTACCTTTAGACTGATAAGGAATAATTTCCTTTGATAATATCGGGAATTTACTCAAGAGCATCAGGCAATTTCCACCACCAGGGTGCATGGTCGTATCTTGAAAAGCATATAGCGGTTTTAACAAACTATCAATCTGCTGAACATTTCTTGAGGTTGGCATCGCTTCCTGCAAACAAACAATGTCTGCATCTTGTTCCTGAATATATGCTAAAGAAATATTAGTACCTTCAGAATCCTCTGTCTGGTCGCCAAAATTCCACGTATTATATGAAAGCACCTTGATACATTCAGAAGGAGCCTCACCATTTACATTGATGGGCATATACTTACGAACAGGAACAAAACATACCAGAAAACCCACAAAAGGAATTGTGGCATATTTTGGACGGAACAATAACCAAAAGAGCAGAAAAACCAAGTTGATTAGCAAAAATAACGGAAAAGTAAGGCCAGCATTTGTAAAGATGCCAAGCTTCTCCGGCGGCAAGACATCAGAAAATCCAACCAAAAACATGATTACGATTGTAGCCACATTGGCACCAGCAATCATCCGATAAGTAAATTCCTTAAATCCTTTAAACATAAGTTTTCTACTACAATGTTACCTGTTGCTCTGATTAAAAAGAGACTGCTTTTCTTCTTTAGTCAAGCTATCATATCCGCTCCTCCTTATTTTATCCAGGATACGGTCTATTTCCTCTTGTGAGACTCCTTTTTCATTGGTGGTACACTCTGCATCCTGCTCATATTGAGATGTATAAGAATCATTACGAGTATAAGTAAAGTTTCTCTTACCAGCATTACGCTTTCCACCAAACATATTCTTTAATTTGTCAAAAGCATCAGCAGTATGAGATCCCCCGTAACCACCATCAACTTGCTTACGCCAATATCTTATCATAAAGAATCCAAACACCATACCTCCCAAGTGGGCTATATGAGCAACGCCGTCACCAGTTGTTGCCAATGCAGAGAACAGTTCTATGGCAGCATAACCAATAACAAAATACTTAGCCTTGATAGGTATAGGCAACGGGAATATAAAAATACGCTCATTCGGATAAATCATACCAAAAGCCAACAAAATGGCATAGATTGCACCAGAAGCACCTACAGTAGTCCATTGATTAAGCACAGCAGAACTATTATGAGCAACTACAGTCAAATCAGAAAAAGACAACCCTGGCAACTGAGAAGAAGCTACGACATAGAACTGCACAGCCTGCGCAGCTTCCTGAAAAAGGCCCGCTCCCACACCACATGCAATGTAATAAAAAAGGAATTTCTTTGGTCCCCATACTCGTTCTACAACACATCCAAACATCCACAAAGCAAACATATTAAAAATAATATGCTCAAAACCTCCATGCATAAACATGTAAGTAAACAACTGATAAATATGGAAATCAGATGCTAAAAAGAAATGAAGTCCCAGCAAATCATTGAGCACATAGCCGTCAGGTCCGTTCTTTCCCATCAAAAGACACACCAGAAAGGCAACAACATTCACTATCAGCAAATTCTTTGTAACTATTGGTATATTGCGCATAACTATAAACTTTCTTATTAATTAATTATCGAATATTTTTGTAATTTGGGGGCAAAATTACTAAAAATATCCGTGAAAACATCAAAAAATAAGCATATTACACTTAATTTTCAATAATTTCATCACTTTTCTGCTTTTTTTATTTGAACTTTCAAAGGAAAAAGCTATATTTGTAAGCAAAAAGGACAAAAAGGCAAAAATTACTAATCATTTAATAACGTAAAATTATGAACAAGACAGAATTGATTGACAAGATTGCAGCAGGTGCTGAGATTTCAAAGGAACAGGCTAAGGCAGCTCTCAATGCTACAACAAGCGCTTTGAAGGAAGCTCTCATCGCAGGTGACAAAATCCAGTTGGTAGGCTTCGGCACTTTCAGCGTAAACGAGCGTCCTGCACGTGAGGGTATCAACCCTGCAACAAAGGAGAAGATTCAGATTGCTGCTAAAAAAGTAGCAAAGTTCAAGGCTGGCGCTGAGTTAGCTGATGCTCTCAACAAATAATTGTAAAGATTATTTTTAACATAATAGGGTACTCCTCAAGGATTACCCTATTATTGTATAATATAAAAAGCCCATTCTCATAATTTATACAAGAATGGGCTTTTTTATTTCATTACCACCGAAAGAAGGTCCGCATTTTATTTAGGTTGCTTGCCGATGTAAGCCAGGATACCACCATCTACATAAAGGATGTGGCCATTTACTGCATTAGATGCTTCAGATGCCAGGAACACAGCAGGTCCTTCCAACTCCTCTGGATCCAACCAGCGGCCTGCTGGAGTCTTTGCACAGATAAAGCTGTCGAATGGATGACGGCTACCATCTGCCTGACGCTCACGAAGAGGTGCGGTCTGAGGGGTTGCAATATAACCAGGACCCAAACCGTTACACTGGATATTGTACTCACCATACTCAGAGCAGATGTTACGTGTCAACATCTTCAAGCCACCCTTGGCAGCAGCATATGCAGAAACGGTTTCACGCCCCAACTCACTCATCATAGAGCAGATGTTGATAATCTTACCATGCCCCTTCTTGATCATACCTGGGATAACAGCCTTAGATACGATGAATGGTGCAGTAAGGTCGATGTCGATTACCTGCTTGAAGTCATCCACAGACATTTCTGTCATAGGAATACGCTTGATGATACCTGCATTATTTACCAGGATGTCAATAACACCGAGTTCCTTCTCGATGTCAGCAACCATGTTCTTCACCTGTTCCTCATCAGTTACATCACAGATATAACCCTTGGCATCAATACCCTTAGCCTTGTAATCTGCAAGTGCCTGATCCATATGATGCTGGCTGCGGCAGTTGAAAGCAATTTTTGCACCCGCCTTGGCATAAGCCTCAGCAATAGCGAAACCGATACCATAAGCGGCACCTGTCACGAGGGCAACCTTACCCTCCAATGAGAATAGTTTGTTAAAGTCCATACTTTTATATATTTATCAATTGTTTGATTTGTTACGATGGCAAAGATACAAAATATTTTTGAATCTAGCTCTTAATCAATACGAAAGATGCGACCTTTTTACTTATTTTCTCATTTTATTGACTGCTTTTCCTAAGTTTGTCCCTTTTTACGATGTTTTATTCACACACTTATCTTATCTGAACACCCAATGTTTCTTCTATTACTTGGATGACCTGTGGGATGGAATTCGTATCAAAATCACCCGTCAGACGCTTGCTCTCATCAGAAGCCGTATAGCTTATACCAGATAATTTAGAAAGTTCCTCCAATACTTCGGATAATGGAGTGTTGTCAAAATGCAGGCGATGGGTAGCCCATGCCACATCATTGATATCATAATCTGCCAACAACTTAGGCTGGGCAGTCCCTTTCAATAGACGTGCCCGCTTGCCTTTAATCAGGAAGACACCCTCTTCAGAGTTACGAGCTGTGAAAAGCACCTTTCCGCTGGTTACCATCACCTCGGGAGCATCCGTTCTTTCATCCACCATAAACTGGGTACCGAGCACTCTTACGTGTCCATGCTCTCCCATCACATCGAAAGGATGCTGTTCATCATGCTTCACCTGATAATAGATACAGCCCTTCATCTCCACCTTTCTGCAATCATCTTCCTGATAGGAAAGAGAAGAATGAGGCATCAACGATACCTTCGTTCCATCAGGCAGATGATATGCCACTACTTCCGATTCGGCAGAAAGCGTCACCGTCTTTGGCTGCAAAAGCGTATAGGCTCCTATGGTGAAGAGCACCAGAAAAGATGCAGCCACAGCTATCCAACGGATGCGACGCATGCGTAAAGATACAGTTGCAGCATGCGAAACTTCTTCATCAGCAATGCCAACCCGAGCCTTCACTTTCTGCAAAGCCTTTCTGGTATCCAGCTTGCCCGGCAGAAAATACTTCAGCACAAAATCCTGTTCATTCTTGTTGATCTTCATCATAGAATCCCTTTCTTCCTTTAAAATTGTCCTGTAATAGATGCAAAGAGCGTATTGGTGTGCTTATACTTCTCGATGCCATTATATCGCTTACCCTTCGTATAGCGGATATTGTTTCTGCCATTTTCAATATTGAAGTCGCTCGTCAGCCATCCCAAAGACAGAAATACATCGCCCGAACGGAAGGTCAAAGCCGACTTGATGCGCCAAGCCAGCCATTTTCCGCCATGATTACTGACGGTTCGGATAGTTGCATTACCATAAAGCTCATCTTCATAAGATGCAGGATGCCCCACACCTTGTGCATCCTTGATTTCGGTAAAAGATACCCAATCATTATAAAATGGCGTGATGCAGAGTCCCGGCTCGCAATGCAGCATCAAGCCCGCAGAACGACGCCTGCTCAACCACAAGGTAGGAGTACGAAAAGCCAAACCTGGCGTTAGGTTGATTTTAATAACCCTCTTCGGATCATATTCATCATCCTCATAACGTTCTATCAAGGGTCTATCCCCGTGGTTGTCGTTCCATTCTATTCCACAGGAAACGCCTGCATAGGTCAAGGGATAATAGGCAAATGTCAACTCAACCATATAGCTATCTTCATTGGCATCACAAAGTCCGCCCGTAATACCAGCCACATAGCGCAGCAGCTTGGTATCCTGCTTTAACTTCATGCGATTGATCATCTCCACACGCTGTTCAAAAGTCATAGAATCCTTCACCGCTTCCACGGTATCATTCAAGATACGATAACCCGTATTCGCCTTTTGAACAGAAACATCAGAACCTTGTGCCTTGCCGGCAATGGCAAAGCACAAGGCACCTAAAATGACAAAAAGACTTCTTTTCATACTCCTCACTTTTTTATTTGGTATATATTCCGCCTTGATTATCCGATGGTGCCGATGGCAATGGGGCGATATACTTCGAAGCTTCAC
>JAJXAL010000114.1:0-11540 GCA_021628325.1 Segatella copri
ACAACGACATCACCGTCACGGCGTGGTGGCCCTACACCGCTGGCGAGACAACCCCACCTGCGGTAAAGGTAAAAGCCAACCAAAGTACCCAGAAAGACTTTGAGACCAGCGACCTCATCGTAGCCGGCGGGCAGACGGTGACCTACGGCAGCCCTACGCTCCGCTTCACCCACCGCACGGCGCGGGTGACCATCGTTCTGACGGACTATACCGAGGAGCTGGCATCCGTGCAGCTGACGGGCCTCTCCACCGAAGGCGACAATCCGGATAAAATCACCCCGTATGACAAGGGCAGCAACACCTACACCGCCCTCGTAGCCCCGCAAAGTGTGGCAGCTGGCACGGCCTTCGTTACCTGCACCTTCACTAACGGCAAGACCTTCGTTTATAAGATGAAGAATGCTACCGACTGGCAGGCGGGCGGTGAATATACCTACACCGTCTCCCTCGCTGCGGCAAAAGACCTGGGCTATACCATAGAGAGCAACGGCAGCTACACGGTCTATAACGCCGACGGCCTGATGAATATAGCCAAATTAGTGAACGGAGGTAAGAGCGACATTAACATTACCCTCGACACTGACATTGACCTCACAGGCAAAGACTGGACACCGATAGGCACAGACTACGACAACTCATACAAAGGCACCTTCGACGGTGGCGGCCATACCATTACGGGGCTGACCTTTACGACAAATGACGAATATGCGGGTCTGTTCGGCTGGCTCAATAGAGCTGGTACGGTGAAGAACGTGGTGATGGAGGGCGTACAGATAACAAGCAATCAAATATATGGCGGCAGTATTGGGGGCGTGGTAGGATCTAGCTGGGGCACCATTGAAAACTGCTCGGTGTCGGGCAGCGTCAGCGGCACGGTGTATGTCGGCGGTGTGGTGGGTGCTCAAATAGACGGTTCCATCACCGGATGCAGTTCCTCGGCCACAGTAAAGGGAACGACCGATGTCGGCGGCGTGGCAGGTCAGACGAATTCGAGTGCCACCCTGACCGCTTGCTATGCCATGGGCAACGTGATCATAGAAATAGACCCCGTAAGGAATATCGCTGGCGGCGGTCTGGTGGGATTCAACGGAGGAAACGGCGTTCTTGCCTGCTATGCCACGGGCAACGTAACCAGTACAGGTAGTAGCACCGGCAATGTACATATCTTCGGCTTTTTGGGAGATAACTTCACCACCGTGACCGCCTGCTACTGGAAGAACAATCAGGAACGAGGCTATAAGACCGCCCCCGAATCTACGAAGGTAGACGGCACTTACGTTACCTGGCAGAAAGCCGTTGATGCCATGAACCGCGCCTTGCAGAACGCACGCTCAGAGTGGCGTTACGAACTTAAAGGAGCATTGCCTACCTTGAGGAAGCAGTAAGCCGTTGCGGGCGGAAAAGTTCCGCCCGCAACGAAAATTAAACGACAAGGGTCTATATGCCACGATGAAAAGGTGGCGTATAGACCCTTGGTTATATGGTGATATTCGTAATCTACATCTCCGCTTCCTTGATAATCCAATCACCTATCGTCCGCTGTGTGCTGTCATAATTTACACCAATCTTAAACAGACGCTTACCATCGGCAGAATATGGAATCAGATATCCCTTTTCATCTATCTGTCTGATAGCTTCCTCGGCTGAACCATCATATTTCAACTCGAAAACAAATACGGCATCAGGCATATACACCACTGCATCTGCCCTGCCTATTGCACTATCCTCCTCTACCCTCATATGGGCGCCCATCAGGTTGAAGATAAGATAGAACACCGTCTGGAAATCCCGTTCGTTCTTATTGCTCAAACGGTTGGAAATGCTGGCAAGATAAGCCTTCAGGCGCACCATCGCTCCCTCAACGTCTGCCTCATAGAGCATTTCCAGGAAATCACCTACCAGACTGTTATTATCCAAAGATATTGGTGAAAGATAGTTAGGTGCAAGACTCTTGAGCATGCCAATCTTAACCTCTCTGTTAGGATATTCCAAGGTATAACGTTGCAGCATCGGGTTATACTTCTTGATGGTGAGATAACCACTCTGATAGAGCAACGGAAGCGCAGAAGTCATCATTTCCGGCGAAACATCAAAGTCATCCACATCACATGATTTCTTCTCTATATCCATCACATTGACGTGATACTTCTGCAGCGTCTTGATAAGATAAGTCGGCGTACCCGAGCCAAACCAGTAAGGAGCAATCTTTCGTGCATTCAGTGCCTTTACCAGACTGAACGGATTGAAAACATCCTCTGATTTCTCACTGAAATGATAGCCGTCGTAGAATCTTGTCAGCTCTGCCAGGCACTCCTCATACGTCATACCCAAGTCTTCTCCCAATGCCTCTATATCCGGTTTCATCTGAGTGGTAAGTTCCTTTTTGCTGATACCGCAGATAGCCGAATACTGGTCGAACATACTGATGTTATCGAGGTTATTCAGTTCGCTGAAGATGCTGAGCTGCGAGAACTTGGTGATACCCGTGATGAAGGTAAACCCCAAGTATGGGTCGAGCATCTTGATGGGACTATAGAAGTTCTGCATGATGAGGCGCAGCGGTTTCAAATTTTCCTTTTCATGCACTACATCCAGCAAAGGGGCATCATATTCATCAATGATAATCACTACCTTCTTACCTGTCTGCTTGTATGCTTCTTTCACCAGGTCTTTCAAACGGAGGTTAGCGTCCACCTGATGCGTCTTATATCCCCAGATTGTCTCCTGCTCTTCAAGCATATCAGCCAGGTATCTTTCCAGCTGCTCCACTCCCATGTGCTTGGCGCCGCTCAGGTCGAAATGCAGCACAGGGTGCTTCACCCAATCCTTCTCATAATCAGCAATGGCCAATCCCTCAAAAAGTTCTTTCCTTCCCTCGAAATAGGCCTGGAGGGTAGATGCAAAGAGCGACTTTCCGAATCGTCTTGGACGACTCAGAAAAACATACTTCATTTTTTTCTCTCGAAAATCCACGATGTATTGGGTCTTATCTATATAGAGATAATTACCCTCTCTGATATTCGAGAATGTCTGTATTCCTACAGGATAGAAATTTACCATTTTTGCCATATTCCTACATGCTTTACGTTTTGCGCTGCTAAGTTACGAATATTTTTTTGAATAGGAAAATTTTGGGAGAGATATTTTTCACAATTATCTTTTGCACTATTATACTTCCTTCCAATCAACCAGTCCCTTTCCCATATCATCCAGTTCTATGGCAAGAGCAATTACCTTGCGCTTATCAGCCTTGAAAGGTTCGGCATACTGCTTGGCTTTCATCTGCTCCGTGGCAGCATCCACACCACCGTTATTGCTCAGCTTCTGAAGTAAGTGCTGGCAATATCGTCTCATAAAGTGATTTTTTTACCTCAGAATTCGGGAATCCTAGAATATAGATTCCCATCATATAATCCTTAATCGTGAGATAACCTGTCTGGTAGAGGACAAGTTCTGCTCCACCATCAGTCACATCAGAAGTCTCCAGAGTATTGCTAATTATCGGACAATACTCGAAATCTTTCAACCTCTTTTTAATATCAGCTTCAAACTTAGAGAGTAGTGGCGATGTCCCGGATGAAAACCAATAGTTCTTCACATCAGAATCTGCCAATGCATTGATAAGACAGAAAGGATTGAATACATCAACCTTGTTTCTACTACTGAAGTGATAGCCACCATAATAAGAAGACAGATGCATTGCAGCTTCATCGAATGTCCACCCTTTACATGCTGCCAATTTGTTGATTTCCGGTTTGAAATAACAGATAGCTTCTTCTTTTGTGATACCACATAGAGCAGCATATTCTGAATCAAAACCAATGAAACTCAAATTGTTGAGACCTGAGGTTAGGGAGAATTGCGAAAATTTGGTGCAGCCTGTGATAAAAACAAAGTTTTCGAATTTGTCCATAGATTTGAGAATGACAAATACGTCTCTGTATATTGCCGTACATTTTTCGTATAACGGAGTTTTCCAAGAATGCTGCAATGGAGAGTCATATTCATCGATGAGAATGGCCACCTGCAAACCTGTTTTGTTGTATGCAGTCTTTATAATTTCTATCAGACGAATAGCTAACGGAGAATTACCTCTTGTTTCTATCTCATACAAAGATTCATATTCCTGAAATGTATAGTCTAGATAACTTTTCAGACTTTCCGGTTCTGCACCTGCACGACTCATATCGAGTCTGATGACAGGTCGCTTCACCCATTCCGTCTCCAGCTGCATGATCTTCAAGCCCTCGAAGAGTTCCTTCTTACCCATGAAGTAGGCTTCGAGCGTATCGACCAGCACAGATTTACCAAAGCGGCGTGGGCGGCTCAGGTAATTATACGTTTTGTTTCTGTTGGCAAGTTGCCAGATGATATCTGTCTTGTCAACATAAAGGTATCCATCCTTTCTGATTTTTTCGAAAGACTGGATGCCTACAGGTAATTTTCTATCATTTATCTCTACCATAATTCCTAATCTTTGTTTTCCAATTGCAAATTTACGATTTTATTTCCAAACCCGCAAGAGATTCCTGTGAAAAGTTTCTGTAAAAGTTAGAGATTGTTGAATGTTGAGTGGTCTATATGCCACGAAGAAAAGGTGGCGTATAGACCCTTGATTATATGGTGATATTCGTAATCTACATCTCCGCTTCCTGGTTCATACCTTTTTCCATACTGTTTCATACGCCATCCATTTAATTCTATATCTAGTTTCGCTGCAAAATTACGCTTTTTTCCTGAAACGACCAAATAAAAAGCGGGAAAACTGGCTGATAGACATTCATAAATCTCTCTATCACATAAAGCAAATCCCCCAGCCCGCAGTTTGCAGGATGGGGGATTTCTGTAAATACAAACTATATATTATCTACAAAGACATCATTTTAAGATCATAATATAATAATCTTGTATGTGTCGCATCTTCATCATTTTTAGTAAGCTCTAAGAAGCTATTCTTTAAATAGAAAGGTATCGCCTCTATGTATGCATCAACAGTTATAAATCTACAACCCGTTTTATTGTCTTTGGCAAAATATCCTTTGATAAAATTCAGAAGTTTTGTCCCAAGATGCAGCTTTCGTGCATTTTCATCAACAGCTAATCTACATATTTTTACTGCAGGATAGCTTTTGAGACGTTTTGAGTTTTTAAAGCGTCTTTTAAACCTGTTGAACTCAGTGTTGTTCTCAAACTCTGTTAAGGAGATTTTATCATTTGCTAAACTGAAGTATGCAAGGATTACACCATTATTGTCTTCAATAACGTAAGTCACAGCTAGCATCTCTCCACGATACAACTGTGACTCATTTAGAATGAAGTCATTTAAGTCTTCATCCCCACAGTTAAAATTAGATATTCTGTCATTAATATCTAATCGTCGAATCTTTAACGGTTCGCAAATGTCTTTATTATCGTTCATAATCAATTTGCGAATAAACTCATGATATAATTATAGTCACGATTGATTTCTTCTATCTTCTCGTGGCTCTCCTTTGGAGGATTCTTCATCCTTGCCTCAAATACTCTGGCATCTTCACCATAGAGTATAGGCGTTTCTTTTATAGGTCTTGCCATATTTAATTATTTTAAAGTTCAACATCTAATTTCGCTGCAAAATTACGCTTTTTTCCTGAAACGACCAAATAAAAAGCGGGAAAACTGGCTGATAGACATTCATAAATCTCTCTATCACATAAAGCAAATCCCCCAGCCGGCTTGAGAAAGCAGGATGGGGGATTTCTGTTTATCTGTTATCATCTCTTAGATAATATCTTATTTCAATTTTTCTATTTGTTCCTGGGTAAGACCGGAATACTTCATGATCAGATTGATGTCAATGCCATCAGCAAGCATGTTCCTGGCAATATCCAAGGCTTTCTGGTTCATACCCTCAGCTATACCTTCACGCTTGGCAGTGTCTACGGAATTCTTGATGTCGCGATATGCCATCTTGCTGGCTTCAAAGCTGATGTATCTTTCTTCTACCTGCTTCATTATCATCTGTTTTAAAAATCCATGCCACAAAGGGCGACTCTGGTTAAAAGAATGATAAAACCTTTTCTAATTTAATAATTGCTTGGCAGAAACTTCTACTACCCCGCCATTTCCGTCACTAATGACCACAGGACGATTGTATAAAGCCTTTTCTACCAACATATCATGCTGAGCTTCAACTAAGCCTGATTCAACTTTGTTGATAAAGCCCTCAATCTCACTTTCACTCATAATCCTTAATTATTTTAAATTTAACAATATCCTTAATCTTTGTTGGAACAAGAGATGCACAACATACCCTTTTTCTTGTGCTCTGCGCACCAGGTTAATATAAGATCTGGTTGCTAAAGTAGTTTCTATGGAGAACGATTCACCCATTTCTAGCAAATCTTCTATTCTCCTAAGCATCAAACGCCCTGCTTCTATCGCTACTCCTTCAGGATTGAAAGGCGAGAGACCTTTTGCAATTTCGTCAGCATTAACAAATTCCTTAACGAGCAAAGACTTGGGAAGAATCGTCTTAGAAGCAGTCGTTTTGCCTGCTCCATTACAACCTGCTATTATATATAAATGCTTAACCATTTGATTCACATTTAAATTCTTTTGGATGCAAATATACTGCAAAATCTTGATAACGCCAAATATTTGAATGAAATTAACATCATTATTGGTCAAATAACTGAACTTCGCATATCAGGAAGTTAAAGGACTGAACTTCGCATTGGGGAAGTTAGAGGGAAGTTAAGGGACAAATGTCCTGCATTTTAAGCTAGAAGACTATTGTCTCTTAACTTCCCGAACGACCGTAGGGAGTGATAACTTCTTTAACTTCAATAAATTCCCACACTGGCGAAACTTGAATAACTCCTTAAAATTCGTTAACTTCTGAACTTGCGAAACCAGAATATAATATGCGAAACTTCAAGTTTTCTGCGTTAATATTTGTTTAAAAATCAGTCCTTTTTCGGTATCGTTAACTTCTTTTATCTGATAATTGTTTAACACAACATAAGACGGGATTTCCTACCCCACTCGATTTTTCAAAGATTTAAGCGGTAAGAAAAGAGGAAAAAGTGGACCCCTAAAAAAAGACACCCATTTCGGAACCAAAAATAAACGCTTAAAATATGTAAAAACGGGCTGAATTCTTAAAATATGTTTATAAAAAGCGAAAAACACCCTTCACCACCCTTCACCCGTAACTATTTGACACACAAAACCTTAAATAAAAAGGTGAAGGGTGAAGGTTTGAAAACTCTTTTTTATATATACGCGCGGCAAGGAAAAAAATCCGTTTTTTCATTTTTCTGATTATCTGTTTTTTCCAAAAATCCTAAAAAAAAGAATATAATATAAGATTTAAAATATACCCTTCACCCTTCACCTCATCACTTTTCCGATGTTTCACTTCTTCACTACTTCTTCTTCAAAATACCCCAACAAAAATGGGCGCAAAAATGCTGCGTTAAAAAGTTTAACCTAGGTTATTCTTTGTAAAAAGTGAGGGCTATAGCCTTCACTTCCAATGTGCAGCTTTTTGTGTAACTTCGCAGCATGGAAAATAATAACGTAACAAAACAAGAAGTGCTGAAATTTTCAGCAGAAATGGAAGAAGAAGCCAGCATAAAACTGGCTATCGCCAAAGTATGTGACGTAAATGTCACAGACATCAGAATAGTAATGGGTGGACGCGACACAATATCGGAAAAGATAAAAAAAAAGATAATCACTCCTGAAATCCTCTACGCAATGGATAAAGCCATTATATCCATTCTCATAAAAATGGATCTGGAGGATGCCTGCAATGGTACTACCTGGGAATATGAAGGAAACATCCAAGGAAAAACCAGATTCTGGTATTACTGCGATGAAGTGAGCAAATGGATACTGCACAAAGGTTCGGGACACTGGGACGACCTCAGCAATAGTTTGAGTCACTGGAAAAATATCCTATCCTACAATTCTGTTGCGAAGAAAAAATCGGAATTAAACCAAATATTCAAACTCATAAAACCCAAAAGAAATGAAAGAAATCAAACCCACAAACGAGACCGGAAATAACCCGGAAACAAAACAGGAGAAAGAGGCCTTGCCCTCTTTCTTCCAGACTCTGAAGACCTCTACCAGCAAGCCTCTCCCCAACAGAGAGGTGCTGGAGTACAACATCATGCATTCGGCACCGGTGAAAACCAATACCGAAGGCTACAGGTCGATGACGAAGGTGGACAAGAGAACGGCAGAGGACATCAAGCACCGGCTGCCCTGCATCACTCCCAGCGTGCAGCTCAAGGGAAGCTCCAAGAAGCTGACAGACTTCCAGAAGGAAACCTGCTGGCTGATGCTCGATTATGACGACGTGCCCCCCAAAAACATCGCAGCACTCAGGCAGAAAGCCCGGAACATGCCCTTCACCATGGTCTTCTACATCACCGTCTCGGGCAAGGGATTCCGCATCCTGCTCAGATATATGCGGCCTGAAGGATGCAATCTCACTGCCACCGAACTCCACCTGCTCGCCATCAGGAAAGCCATGAGCATGTACGACAAACTGCTGGGTATCAGCAGCGACAAACAATGCCAGGACATGGTGAGAAGCTGCGGACTGGCTTACGACCCCGAGGCTTACTTCAACTGGAATGCCGAAGTTCTACCCATCACCCGGGAGGAGGTGGAGAACTTCGAAAAAGCCACAAAGCAACAGGAGGAACAGAACAGGAAAAGGCAGACGGAGGCTGAAAAATCCAGAAAGAAAAGCCCTCGCAAACAGGAAGACGAGGCGCCACCCAAGACGCTCACCACCGAAGAGATTCTGCAGTATGTAGACAAACTGGCGGAGAGCTGGGAGGAGCGGTTTGAGGAGCATCATCACAACAGCTACGTAGTAAGATACGCCACATTCTGCCTCTGTTTCGGAGCCGAAAAGGAGGAGGCTGTGAAACATATGGCAGATAAGTTTGGCGGCGAATATGCCGATACCGAGCGGGTGGCACGGGAGATTTACAAGCATACCGAGCGGCTGGGAACCTGGAAGATAAGACAGCAGGGAGATGATGAGCAGAAACGCTATACCAGCATGAGAGCACTGCTGGGATGGCTGGGAGCCCGATATGAAATGCACCACAACACGCTGAGCAACCAGTATGAAGTGCGCGCCATCAACACCGGAGAGAAGCTCTATCTCGACTGGACCGAAGTGGATACCCGGGTGAGCAATTCCCTGTTCGTGAAGATGGAACTGGATAACATCTGCACCACCCAGAAAAAGCTGGATACGGTAATCAGAAGTAACTTCAGTCCCGAATTCAACCCCATGGAGGAATATCTGAAGAGTCTGCCGAAATGGGACCGAAAAACTGACTATATCGCAGAATTGGCCCATCGGGTAACCGTGATGCAGACAGGCGGTTACCGCCATACGGAGGAGGATTTTGCCTATGCCTTCAGGAAATGGCTGGTCAACATGGTGGTTTGCTGGGTTCGGCCCGATGTCACCAACCAGTCTATCATGGTTTTCGTAGGCAAGGGCGGCATCTTCAAGACCACGTTTTTCGACCATCTTCTGCCGCCCCATCTGCGCAAGTATTTCGCCAACGATTCTACGGGCGACTACAAGAACAAGGATTTCCTGCAGATGTGTGCCAGCAAGGCGATAGTGTGTCTCGATGAGTTCAGCTGTCTGCGCGGCAAGAACCTGGATTCCTTCAAGAGCAACATCACGAAGCGCAACATCAGCATGCGAATCCCTTATGCCGAGTGGGACTGCATCCTGCAGAACAATGCGGGGTTCTGTGCCACGAGCAATGAGGTTCATATCATCGATGATGACGAGAACCGCCGTTTCCTCATCTGGCGCATCGAGAAGATCAAGAGTCCCATCGACTTCCCCTTCAATTACGAGGGCATCTACTCCCAGGCTGTGGCACTGGCTCAGGAGGTGATAGAGAAGCGCCGCAGGGGTGAGCCCTGCGACTGGGTTTACTGGTTTACGAAGGAGGAGAACGAGGAGATTCAGCGCCACAATCTTTATTTCCGTGTAAACAACTACATAGCCGAGCGCATCAACAAGTTCTACCGTGTTCCTGATGCCGATACGCCGCCCGAGTTCTGCAAGTTTGTTACGGCGAGTGATGTGATGGAGCGCATCTGCACGAACCCCGCCTTCCGCCAGTCGATGTCGAACAAGGACATTTCGATGTTCATGGAGGCGCTGGGGTTCAAGAAGATTCACCGCAAGACGGGCAACGGCTGGAAGGTGATAGAAATGCGTCCTGACGAGATAGAGAACAACCAGAAGATGGATGGCAGCGAGAATATTCCGCCCGAGGATCTCCCATTTTAGGAAATTCTGCTTCGGAGATATTTTTTTATCTTTCGGAGATATTTCCGTATCTTTCGGAGGGATTTTCTTATGATTCGGAGAGATTTTATTCTACCAGGCAGAAGAAAGAAGCAACTGACAAAAACAGACTAAAAAGAACAAATTATGATAGAAGACAGAAGTTACGGGAAGGCAGAGCTCGCCATGCTCTACTTTCCCACCGCTACCCCCAGGGTAGCGCTCAACCGGCTGGTGAGATGGATCAACCGGTGTCCCGAGCTCAAGCAGAGCCTCTGTTCGGGCTACGCCGGCAAGTTTTCCCACTTCTACACCCGGCAACAAGTAGCAGAAATCATCGAATTTCTGGATGAACCATAAAAAAACACCCTAGAAGGGAATGCATACAACACACTATGCATATCCCTTCCAGGGTGAGTTTATTATAGGAATTCCTTGATTTAAAATGCTACACGATTTCTTGTAAACTTATCAAGAAAAGTTCGAACCATGCCTTTATTATCGCTCTTATCTAAATCTTCTTCATAAGCAGATTGCAAAGAAAGCCAAAAAGAAGCAGGAATGCCCAAAAAACGTTCTAAAGAAGAAGCTATCTCAGGACTTAAACATAACGTCCCATTCAAAAGTTTATCTAATTCAAACTCTTCAAGCCCTATTTTATGAGCAAAGTCAGAAATTGGAAGACTGCGAGCTTCCAATTCCTCCTTCAAAATACAACCAGGACTAACCGGCTGGAAAGGACGCGGATTAATATTATTTCTTGTTTCCATAATGCGAATCGTCTAATTTCAATAATTTTATTGTTATACCTCCTTCGTGCTCTGTGAAAATCAAACGTTCTATATGCCCATTTGCTATTCTCACAGAACAACACCCAGAATATTGATATTTTAACTTTTCAAACTTTAAAAAACTGAATTGATTGAGTAAAGAAACATGAGGAGCTTGATCTAAAATTCTATAGACCTTTAGCAACCCACCCATCAAGACTTTATTCTTTGCTATTTTCTTATATTTCTTATTTTGTCCCGTTTCTATCAGTTCCTTTAAGTCTTCATCTTCATATTCAATTTTCATTGTTTATAAATTTTTCCGCAAAAATACGCTAAATACCTGATACAACAAAAACTTTTTTCGATTTTAACATAAAAAAACACCACTTTTTTCAACCTTTTTTTCCCGAATCCCTGCAAATCGCACAAATCGCATA